>NZ_QUIO01000050.1:0-27747 GCF_003480145.1 Ruminococcus sp. AM42-11
AGACGCACCAGCTCCGACGGAATCCCCAGCTCCAACAGAAGCTCCAGCTCCAACGGACGCACCAGCTCCGACAGACGCACCTGCTCCGACGGAAGCTCTGGCGCCCAACGGACGCCCCGGCGCCAACAGAACCTTTGGCTCCGAAAGAATAAATTAGCCACAAAAAACTGACTGATCAATTGAATTTGACAAAAAAGATGCTATGAAACACAAACTAAAAATTTTTTCAAAACTTCCATTAATTGCTTTGTGCCTTATGTCTGCAATCGGAGCATATACTCCGGTTCTTGCAGACAGTGAATCCCAGGTAACTGTGTGTATTCTGGATTCAGGCTGCAACATGGAAGACATTACAGGGTGGAATTATCTGGAAGGCAGCGATAACCTTTCTGACAACAGCGGACATGGAACAGGCGTCTGTGAAATCCTGCTGGAAAAGGCACTGGATGCAAATCTGGTCATGCTAAAGTGTTTTGATGGGGAATCTGAAAATCAGACAGACGATAATACCATCATCCAGGCCATCTATGACAGCGTAGATAAATACCATGCAGATATCCTTAATATGAGTTGGACACTGAATAGAGATTCGAACCTCCTCCATGAAGCAATTCAGTATGCCAGCGAAAACGGAGTCCTGATACTGGCTGCAGCCGGAAACCTGAGCTTCCAGACACCTTCTGGAAGCCAGGTATATCCGGCTGCCTGGGAAGAAGTAATCGGCGTGGCAGGAGCTGATCTTGATGAAAACGGGAATCCCATAAGTTCGCTGTGGTATCTTGGCGGTGAAGCAGTATATGTAAGCGCAAACGGAAGTTATGAAGATCAGAAAGGATCCTCCTATGCGGTCCCCAGAGTAAGTGCAGCTGTAGCAGGGTACCTGCTGGAGAATCCAGGTGTAACGCAGGAAAAAGTACTGGACTATCTGAAAAATAAAGCTGTTGATGCCGGAGACAAGGGATATGACCTCAGTTTGGGTGGGGGTATATCGAATGAAAATTGATAAGTAGTTAGAATAATGCGGAATGTAGATACAAAACAAAAGAATGCAGCTCATGTGTTGCATTCTTTTTGTTTTATAAAGCCTGCAAAAAAGAGCGATCATTTTTCATAGGTCTTTTTTCATAAATATAATGTGGAAATTTTGTACAAATTATCCAAATAATAGTTGCGAAAAACTTTAAAGCATATATAATTGATTATAATCAAAAGTATATGCAAAATTATAATTACAAGGATGGATTGATGTAAAAATGCCAAAAGGATTACAACATAAAGGAATCGTCAGAAGAAACAAAATGATCTATGCAGCAGTAAAATTATTTCTGGAAAATGGATACGAGAAGACCACAACAGCCTCTATTGCAAAGGCTGCCGGGATGTCCCCCTCTTCCTTTTTTGCAGCATTTGATAATAAAGAAGCCTTGCTGCTTACCCTGGTCAAAACAATGTTTGGAAGCCAGTTTGATAAGGCTGAGAAATTATTAGGGGAAACCCCGGATCCGTTGCTTGTCTATGGAGTAGAAGTTTCGATACAGATGTACATAGCCGAATTGTCAGAACCGTTGAGGGAATTATATGTGGTAGGATATTCTCTTCCTACTACCTCAGAATATATTTATATGAGCACGGCGCAGAAGATTCAGCATATTTTTTCACAATATATAAAAGAAGCAGAATTGAAAGATTTTTATGAAATGGACATTGCCTCTGCCGGAATCACCAGAGGATTTATGGCAAAAAAATGCGACCTCTATTTTACCATGGAAAACAAATTAAGAAGATTACTGAAATGCTGCTTTACCTTATATAAAGTACCGGAAGCCAAACAAGAGGAAGTAATCGGTCAGATCTTAAAAATGGATCTGAAACCAATTGCAGAGAAAATCATAGAAGACACAGTAAGAAAAGCAGAAGAAGGATTTGAAGCAGTTTTGGCAGAAAAGTAAATATTTTGAAAATTATATAAGTATAAAAGGACTGACAAAAACCTGTCAGAAGTAGCAGCGACCTGCACAGAAGATGGATTAACGGAAGGAAGATACTGTGAAACCTGTGGTGCAGTATTTGCAGCACAGAAAGCAGTGAAGGCAACAGGCCATAAAGAAGTAATAGACAAAGAAATAAATGCCACGTATTTTACCCTTTAAGGATCCTGAACCTGAGGAAATTAATGGTTTTAAAGACATTACAGAAGCTGTAAACTTTTTAGATATAATTATCCAATGTGACGGACAATCAATAAATAATAAAGAGCATTTCTGCTTCACTCATAGAACAATTGAACCACATGAGGAGCGACGTGTTGAATATAGCGATGGAAGAACCGAAATGGGATGCTTTAAGTGCGAGACATGCTCCTGGAGAAGAACTATTCGGTATATAAATGAACCATCGTGGTATGCAGATTAAAGATATCCGGGGCACAAATTGTCATGTTGTTCATATCTGTAAGGAAATTTACAGAAATTAAGGGGCTGGAAACAGTCCCTTTTCAAATATTTTTGGAAAGTTACAGGGAAAACATATGGATAAAGTTTTGAAAAACTGTGCGTCGCATTCTCGTTACTTCAGTGATGAGCTAGGCGCACTATTTTTTGAAAATAAGTAGAACAAATGTTTGTAAATTCTATTTGCATATGGTACAATTCATTAGGAAAGTATCAGATTCAGAGCAAACAAAAAGAGCAATTCTGAGAAAAACTGGAACTGCTCTGAATGTGATTCTTTCCAATTGAATTGTCTGGTAATCTATATAGATGAAAAATGGAGTTTGCCTTAATCAAAATGTAATCTTAAAAATGAGATTCCATTGAAAAGGAAAATAATTGGCAGGAGGATATCTTATGTTTCGCGAGATGAGAAGATTTAAGCAACAGGTTTCACAAGATGAATGTAAAAAAATATTAAAAGATGAAAAAAGAGCTGCTTTTTCTGTAATTGGTGATGAAGGGTATCCCTATACCATTCCAATTAATTTTTACTATGAAGAGGCTGATCATACGATTTATTTTCATGGAGCCAGAGAAGGACACAAGATGGATGCAATCCAGAAATGTAATACAGTGTGTCTGACAACCTGGAACCAGGGTTTCAAAAAAGAAGGGCACTGGGAGTGGAATGCCACAAGTGTTGTTGTGTTTGGAAAAGCAGAACTTGTCACAGATACCAAGATTATAGAAGACCGTCTTCAAAAACTGGCAGAAAAATATTACCCTACAGTAGAAGAAGTAGAAAAAGAAATGAATGGTTCTGCAAGAAGCCGTGTCCAGCTATTTGCAATCAGAATTGAGCATATGACAGGGAAGCTTGTAAATGAGAAATAATGTGTAAGAGAGTTTGCTGACATAAAAAAGAAGGGAACACATTTATGATTATTCAGACCGGTATGCGGACGGATATCCCGGCGTTTTATTTGTTGAGGTAAGATAACGATACCTTTTTTGCAGAGGGTGTTATCTTACCTCTTTTTGATGTATGTTAGATAGCATAACTCTTTACGTCGGCTCCTATCTGTCTGAAATAGGAGATACTTTCAGTAGGCTTGTCGCCTGTATCAACTCTGCCGACAAAGC
This sequence comes from Ruminococcus sp. AM42-11, assembly GCF_003480145.1. Lineage (NCBI taxonomy): Bacteria > Bacillati > Bacillota > Clostridia > Eubacteriales > Oscillospiraceae > Ruminococcus > Ruminococcus sp. AM42-11. The sequence continues at coordinate 3,576 of NZ_QUIO01000050.1, forward strand.
TATAAAAGATTTCGATTTTGCGGGTGTTCGTTTCCTTATCCAGTTCGTGAATAAGAATACGGTCAATAAATTCATGGACGTTTTCGTAGGTCAGTTCTTCAATCGCTGTGTATCTGCGTACCAGTGCGACAAACCTTTTTACGTCCGCGCTGCGCTCGGTGGCGTTGTCGATTTCCTGTGACAGCTCCGCAATCCTCCGGGTCAGCGTCTTTTTTTCTTCATCATAGCCGGAAGTCAGAAAAGCAAATTGTTCATCTGAAAGTTTCCCTAAAGCGTTGTCCTCGTAGAGCTTGCGGAATAAGATGTTCAGCTCGTTAATACGGTTCTGCGCCTTGTCAAGTTCTTTCCGCTGCTGTGTCAGCGTCTTTTGTACTGCCTTTGCGCTGCACTCGTTGGCGGTTTCGATAAACTCCTGTTCATGCTCTTTCACATAAGACGTTACTCGCTGCAAGTCTGCAAGGACAAGTTCTTTCAATACGCTTTTGCGGATATAATGCGTAGTGCAGAGCATATCATTTCTTGCCCGGTTGCGGTAGTTGCCGCAAGTGTAGGCGTGTTTCCGTTCAAGCGTCCCGGCTCCGCGTACTGCATACATTTTGTAGCCGCAGTCCCCACAAAAGAGCAGCCCGGAAAACAGGTCAATTTCATCAACCTTTGTCGGGCGTTGCCGGGTGGCAATCCGCTTCTGTGCAAGTTCAAAGGTTTCTTCATCAATCAAAGGTTCGTGAGTGTTGGGGAAGAAATACCTTTTTTCCTCCGGGTTCTTTTTCGTCTTTTTCGACTTATAAGATACCTTGTAGGTTTTCCCGGTTATGGTATGCCCTAAATACTCTTTCCTTGTCAGAATGTCGTACAGTGTCTTATCCGGCCAGTTGTACCATGCGTTGAGCTGTGGGCGGGGGTGGCGTTTGCTCCCTGTCCTGCGGTAGCGCAGTTCCCCGACGGTCAATATCTCATTGTCCCGCAGCCAGTTCTGGATTTCACACATACGGTCGCCCCGTACATACATTGCAAAAATCTGTTTTACGACGTGTGCCGTTTCCGGGTCGGGTATCAGATGATTGCGGTTATCCGGGTCGATAAGGTAGCCGTAAGGAGCTTCGCCGTTGACGCGCTCGCCTTTCTGTGCCTTTGCCTGTTTGACAGCCCGGATTTTCTTTGAGGTGTCGCGGGCGTAAAACTCGTTGAACCAGTTCCGCAGAGGGGTAAACTCGTTATCTTCCCTCGCTGTGTCTACACCGTCGTTAATGGCAATGTAGCGCACTTCGTATTCGGGGAAAACAATCTCTATCAGTTCGCCGGTTTTCAGATAATTACGTCCCAGACGGGAAAGGTCTTTTGTTATGACGGTCGCCACGTTCCCGGCTTCAACCTCATGCAGCATGGCTTGAAGCCCCTCACGCTCAAAGCTCACGCCGGAAAATCCGTCGTCTACAAAAAAGCGTGTGTTGAAAAAGTGGTGTTCGTCAGCATACTTTTGTAAAATCAGTTTTTGGTTCTGTATGCTTTCGCTTTCCCCGGCTTGCATATCTTCCTGGCTCAATCTGCAATATAAAGCGGTAATCTTGTCTGTCTGTAACATTTTGTCCTCCTTTCCGACGACAGACAAGCATGGTATTTGTACTGTCTATATTATACCACATACCGCTGCCTGTGTCATGTATAAAATGTGAAGAAACGCCCTATTTCCGGGCGTTTGCGGGGTTCAGCTCCATGTCCTTGCGAATGAGCTTCTTTATCTTTTTATCCAGTGTGTCCGTTGCGCGTTCACTTGCGGACGAACATACAAGGTAAGTAACTTTTCCGATTTTATGCTCCGTTGTGGTAACGGGCGTCTGGTTTTGCGTCAAAGAAAATCCCCCTTTCTTTCGCAAACATATAATACAGTCTATGAATAGCAGCAAGTCCACTATTCAAGAAAACAAAGGCTTTAATCGGACGGTTATTAGCATAACCTCATGGGAATTTCACCCCGGCATGGTTCTCATGCAGCCCTACCCATTGCCTGCGACGCTCTTAACGCTCGGACTGTGGCTGTAAGGAAGTATCATTGTATATTTTGCGTGTCGTCGCCCGCAAGCCGCTACACTTGCTTTCCGGCGCGGTGTTGGTCGCTCGGCTGTCCGGGCGGGGATAACCTCACCCGGATAGCGTCATGGCGCACCCACCGTATGGCTCGGCGCAAAAGGAACGTATCCGATTTGCCCTATGCTGCGCCGCCGTTATCTTGCGCCGCTTTCTTTGTCAAGGTTCAGAATGGCTTTGCTGCCGCGTCAGCAGCGGAACGGAAAAGGGGGAGAGAGAAAGCGTCCCGCCGCTGCGGTTTATTCCTCTGCCTTAAAGGTGAGGACAGCCATCATCAGTTTTGCTTGCAGCCGTTCCCGAATGTCGTGGTCTACGCCAAAATAGACGTTCCCGCGCTCGTCGTACAGCTTCCGCATGGAGAGGCGGGCTATGTAGCCGCTGAAATGCTGCAAGACAATCTTCATAGCGTCCGGGTCGCCCTTTGTCGCTGCCAAAATGACAGGATAGGGAACAAGGGCTTTTTCCGGGTAGCCGGGTTCGTTACCATTCGTCCCATTCATCAGCATTTTCCTCCAGATATTTTTTTAGCAGCTCAAAAGAGCTTGTCCGCCTGTACTGTATCGTGCTTCTCGACGTATCGAACAGCTCCGCAATCTCGGTGTCGTTCATTCCCTCGAAATAGTACAGGAGTACGGCTTTGCGCTTTTCTTCCGGCAAAGTACGGATTGCTTCAAGAAGCAGCTTCGGCGTGATTTTCTTCCCGGCTCTTTCAAAGGCGATTTCCCCTTTGAAATATTCATCAAAGGTATGAAGCTGCCGCGCTTCTTCTAAGGTCAAGTCGGAAAAGGTAATCTCCCTTGCCTTATGCCTGTGCAGCTCTTTGTGAGCGTCACACGCTTCATTGTGCAGTACCGTATTACAAAACTTCTGGAAAGCGCACTGTTTTATAAACTCCCTGCGATTAGGTTCCACATTCTCACCCCCTTTCTCGTTGGAAAGTTGGTGGTGCTTCCCCCTTTTCGCGGGGCAATACTGCCTTTTGAAAAAAACGCCGAAGATTTTCGGATTTTTTTCAAAAAATTTTTTGAGCAGCAAAATACGCCTGTCCGAAAAGCCCGGACAGACGTATAGGTATTGTAAGCGGTATTCAGATGATTAGACAGTTCATATTGATAGACGTAGTTTTCCCCGGCGGTGGTCGGGCTTTTTTTGATGTGTCAATGACCGTCGGATTTTGTCGATATGGTATGTGCTTCATGGCGGCTACCTCCTTTTAGCCGCCGCTTTTAACAGTGATACCGCGTCATTTCATTAGAAGATAAAAAGAAACGGCGGCTTTGGTTTTTCAAAGCTGCTGCGGAAATCAAAGAACGACAAGCAACAGTTCTGATTTTGCTCCAATATGGTTATTGGGGGCACAAATTAAATCAAAAAAGAGCCGATAACAGCAGTATTTCAAACTGCATATTATCGGCTCTGCGTCTGTGCGTCTGGCTCTTTTAATTAAATTATTTTTGTTGTTTTTTGGCTTTATTATATGTATTAGCTAACTGTCCACAAGCTGCTTTAATCTCTCTACCATGAGAAACTCTCATGGTAACTTCAAGTCCTGTTTGCTCTAATTGATGTTTGAACGCAACCATTTCTTGTTTTTGTGGTGCTCTAATTTTTGAATTACTCGTCGGGTTGTATTGCAGCACGTTAATCATAACATTTTTGCCCTTAAACCATTTTGCAAGTTGCCTTATATCTGAGGAACGGTCATTTATACCTGGTAAAAGCAAATACGCAAATACCACTTTTCGATTATGCCTTTGTGAATAGGACAATGCTTGCTTAACAACATCTTCAATAGCGTACATGTGCATATGAGGAATGATGCAGTTTCTCGCAGCCTGTGTTGCTGCATGTAAAGATATTGTCAACTGAATTTTTAGATGTTCTTCGCGCAATTTTTTTAATTGATTAACTGGACCAACTGTTGATACGGTAATGCCGTCGGTTGGAAAGTTAAGTCCATTTCTATCTCGAAGAATATGGATTGCTGCAATCAAGTTGTCGTAATTGAATAAAGGTTCTCCCATTCCCATAAAAACGATACGATTTACTTTTTGACGTATCAATATGACCTGTTGCACAATTTCAGATGGTGTTAGATTACGAACGAAACCATTGCGTCCGGACTCACAAAAAATACAGCCAACAGAACAACCAACTTGCGTACTTACGCAAACAGTCCCACCATCTCGCCGTTTAATAAAAACCGTTTCGATATACCTGTTGTCTTTCAATTCATAAACATACTTTTCAGTATCGCTACTTTTATAGACTTTTTTTGTTGATATTGATAGATTTTTTTTGTGAAATGGCTGTTTATACAATTCCGCATATAAGGCTCTTGCTTTATCCTCTCCAATTACTTCCGACATTTCTTTGTAAGTAAATCCGTATGGGTCATTCAATATTTCCGTAAGTGTACTTTTAGGTAAGTGTTTCATTTAATATCCTTCCTTTTGTTTTTCAGAGTTTTTGATTATGATTTCTAATTTTTCAACATCAATGATATGTGTTAATTTACATTTAGGGCAGAAAAGAGGAAAATTTCTTAATACCGTATTATAAAATACTTGAACCCTCGTCTTTCCGTTACAAATTGGACATTTTATCCAATATTTTTCAAGCATAATATTTCTCCTTTTGTGCAAAAAAATACAGGTCAATTCTCAACATGAGCATTGACCTGCATTTATACATATAACACTACAACAAAATTAAGGCATAGTTTTTATACTATGTCTATACATCGTTAGTTTTGTTGTATAGCATACGCAAAATAAGCATGACAAAAAAGCCCATATTGAAAATGGGAAAAATCTTTTTTGATTTCAATGCTTATCGAATACGCATGCTATGTAACATAAACATTTCCCCCTTTTAATAATACTATACAAAAAAAGCGGCTAATTGTCAACATATACATATGAATTATTTTGGCTAACTGATTGAATTGTGTAGACATATCCAAGAAGAAAGGGGAACAGTAAAATGTAACAGGGTGAATAACTATGGCAAAAAGACCAGTACCGAAATACGATTTCAAGGCTTTTGGGGCAGCGATAAAGGCGGCGCGGACAGGGCGCAAGGAGAGCCGCAAGAAAGTGAGCGACGAAATGTTTATCTCGCCGCGCTACCTTGCGAACATTGAGAACAAGGGGCAGCACCCAAGTTTACAGATTTTCTTTGAGCTTATGCTCCGCTACAATATATCCGTAGACCAGTTTCTTTTGGAAACGCCGCCAGAGAAGAACACGCAGCGGCGGCAGCTTGACGCGCTTCTTGACGGTATGAGCGATACAGGCATACGGATTGTGAGCGCAACGGCAAAGGAGATAGCGGAAGTCGAAACAGAGGGCAGATAAGAAGTGTCCGTCAGAATTGAATAAGGTTTAGAGAGCGTTGTAATCTTTTTTTGAGGATTGCAGCGTTTTTCTTTTGCGGAAGTTTGGCAAAACCGGGCATAGCTCCGTAGTAAGGCATAAGGGATAAAAACATTCGTAGCAAGCATAGGAAGCGGGTACCCACTTCCGTATTTTCCCCTCCCGCGCTGCGGCGCGTCGGTTGAAAATTGCTTGTTGGGAAGTGTCCCAAACCCTCGGAACGGAAAGGAAAGGAGCGAATACATGAACGGACGCAAAAGAACGGTGCAAATCAAATTCAGAGTGACGGAAGCGGAACGGGATTTAATACTGGAAAAAATGAAGCTCGTACCCACCCGGAACATGGCGGCATATCTGCGGAAGATTGCCATTGACGGGTATATCATTCAGATAGACCATGCCGATATAAAGGCAATGACCGCAGAGATACAGAAAATCGGTGTCAACGTCAACCAGATAGCACGCCGCGTAAACGCGACGGGGAACGCATACCAAGAGGACATAGAGGAAATAAAGGGGGTGCTTGCGGAGATATGGCGGTTACAAAGATTAAGCCTATTAAAAGCACTCTAAGCAAAGCCCTTGACTATATCGAAAACCCGGACAAGACGGACGGAAAAATGCTTGTGTCCTCTTTCGGCTGCTCCTATGAAACGGCAGATATTGAATTTGAATATACCTTGTCCCAAGCACTCCAAAAGGGGAACAATTTAGCCTTTCATCTGATACAGTCCTTTGAGCCGGGGGAAGTCGATTATCAGAAAGCCCATGAAATCGGAAAGCAGCTTGCCGACGCGGTAACAAAGGGGCAGCATGAATATGTACTCACGACGCACATTGACAAAGGACACGTCCACAATCACATTATTTTCTGCGCCGTAAATTTCGTAGACCACCGCAAATATAATTCCAACAAAAGGAGCTATTACGGCATACGGAACATGAGCGACAAGCTGTGTCGGGAAAATGGCTTGTCCGTCGTCGTTCCCGGCAAGGGCAGCAAGGGAAAGAGCTATGCGGAGTACCAGGCAGAAAAGACGGGTACAAGTTGGAAAGGCAAGCTAAAGATTGCCGTTGACGCGCTTATCCCCCAAGTTTCCAGTTTTGAGGAATTGTTGCAGCGGTTACAGGCGGCGGGCTATGAGATAAAGCCGGGGAAATATGTGTCATGCCGCGCCCCCGGACAGGAACGCTTCACCCGTCTTAAAACCCTCGGCGCGGATTATACAGAGGAAGCCATAAGGGAACGGATAGCGGGCAGACGGGCAAAGGCGGCGAAAGCCCCCAGAGAGCAGCGCGGCGTTTCGCTGCTTATCGACATTGAGAACAGTATCAAGGCGGCGCAGAGTAAGGGCTATGAACAGTGGGCGAAAATCCACAATCTGAAACAGGCAGCAAAGACCATGAATTTCTTGACGGAACATAAGATTGAACAGTACGCGGATTTAGTCAGCCGGATTGAAGAAATGGCAGCGGAAAGCGGACAGGCGGCAGACGCATTGAAGGACGCGGAAAAGCGGCTTGCGGACATGGCGGTGCTTATCAAGAATGTTTCCACCTACCAAAAGACAAAGCCCGTCTATGACGCATACCGCAAGGCAAGGAACAGGGAGAAGTACCGCGCCGGACAGGAACAGGCGATTATCCTACATGAAGCCGCCGCAAGGTCGCTGAAAGCGGCGGGCATTGCAAAGCTCCCGAACCTTGCCGCGCTGCAATCGGAATATGAAGCCCTCCAAGCGCAGAAAGAAGCCCTTTATGCCGACTATGGGAAGCTGAAAAAGAAAGTCCGGGAATACGATATTATCAAGCAGAACATTGACAGCATTTTACAGGCAGACAGGCAGCCGGAACGGGAAAAGGGAACAGAGCGCGGATAAGGATAGCAAAATCCCCGCCGCTGTGCTATGATAGGGCTATCAAAAAGCAGAGGAGCGTTGAGCATGGAAAACCAGAAAATGCCGGAATATGAAACCATACGCGCCGCCGTTGCCGGGGAAAAATGGGCGGTGGAGAAAGTCGTGGAGTGCTACAAGGACGAAATCGACAGGCTATCGACGGTAGCGGTCAGACAGCCGGACGGAAGCACGAAACAGGAAATCAACGAAGATATGCGCCAGTCCATCACAAAGAAGCTGATAGAAGCCCTCCCGCAGTTCCCGCTTGAAGAAATGGAAAAGGGAAATGTCAGATAGGCAAAAAAAGAACAGGGCGCGGAAGCCAGTATATGACTTCCGCGCCCTGTCTTTTTATGGGTGCTGTTTTCGTGAATGTTACGCAGTAGAACGCCATTTTTGGGGGTAAAGGTATAAAGTATCGCCTATCCGATTTTCACGCCCGGAAAGCCCTGTAAATCAAGGGATTTTCCGCGCCTACTGCGTAACAGGGGCGCGTCTTTTCCTCATGCGCTCGGCGGCTTGTCTGCGGGTGATACGTTTCCGGCAGACGGGGCAGTATTTGACACTGTTAGAGGTTGACGCAAAGAACGCGCCGCACTCGGTACATTTCTTCTTATCCCCTGTCTGGTAAAGCTCCGCATAAAGCAGCCTGTCGGCGGGAAGCACCGCAACCCGGAACCACTTGCAGAGAAGCGAATAGGAAATGAGCTGCGGACATACGCACTCGTCCCCGTCGTCCAGTAAGATACAGTTCCCGTTATCATAATTGCAGCACGTCCGGCGCACAAGGGCGTTGACTTTCCGGCTCTGGGGCGGCGTCAGCCGCTTAACCCCGTTCATACTTCATCAGCGGCGTAAATGGGAAGCTCTGCAAATTCCGCTTCGGTCAAAGCGTCCACTTTGGAAAGGGTGCGCTTTGCAAGCTCCCGCATATCCGCGTCCATGTAGGGCAGCGCGGCGTTGACATTCTCAATCAAAGCCCGCTTGCCGCCCTCGTTGTAAATGCTCAAAAGGTTTGTTTCTTCAACAGTCAGTCTAATCATGCTCATACCTCCATATCGTGATTTTTTGTTTTTGCCGCCGCCTTTTTCGGGGCGGTCTTTGCCTTGTCTGCTTTAAGCTGCGCCCGGATAGAGGGGCGGGGCTTCCTTATCTCCCTGTCCCGGTTCTCCCCCTTGTCAATCAGCGCATACGTCCCATGTCTGCCCTCGATTTTGGAAAAGGAAAGGGTCTTGTAGGGCAGCATGGAGAAAAGGCGGTCAGTGTCCTTTGTGGCTGCAAGCCGCATGAACGCCGGGGAAAGCTCTGCCATGAAATGGGTCTTGTTCGGGCTGTTCGGCTCGTAATGCCGCTTCATTTCCCGCACAATGCGCCGCGCTTCCGTTTCAATCAGCCCGTCCCGCAAAGCGGCAATATGCGCCTTGAAATCCCCCGGCGAAAGCTGCTCCCGGCTGCGCCGTTCTTCCTGTAAGAGCGATTGCAGCGCGTCCGGGTCGTTGGGTACGGCTTCAAAGCGTTCAAATTTCCCAAGCTGCGGGTCTGGGGTTCCGTCAAAATATCTCCCGGCTTCCTGTACCCTTTCCCCATGCTCATAAATCAGCTTCACCGTATCGGCGGGCAGCTCCTTTTCCTTGACGCGCTCATAATGTTTAGAGTAGTCCAGTTCGTACAGATTGCCCTTGATTTTCCCGCGCTCCTTTCCCGTCAGCTCGATTGCATAGGCAAGAACGCGGTCGCTTGTCTGCTCCATGTAGAAACGCCATGTGTTGTGGGGCGCGGTGTCTTTGAGGAAAACGTCGCGCTCCCGGAAACAGTGCGTCCCGGACGGGCGGCAGAACCACAAAAGTGTTTTGTCCTCCCTGTGGGGCTTGCCGCCGCCTTTGCGATAATCTCTTTGTCAATGTCTAAGTCGCTCTGGTAAAAGCCTGTGTTCTGCTTCATAATCGCTTCAAGGGAAGCAAACAAATCCATGTTTTCAAATTTGCTCTGTTCCGGCATGGGTCAGCTCCTTTCCAAGTCCTGTGACTTCTGCTTTGCGTTTTTCTTCTGTGCCTTTTCCTTGTCGGCTCTAAGCTGCGCCCGGATAGAGGGTTTCTTTTCCGGCTTCGCTCCCTTGCCGCGCTCCTTGTCGGCTTTGACAGCGTTAGCCAGGTCAACAAGGGAAATCTGCTCGCCCGCCTTTACCTTTGCTTCCAGTTCGTCAACGGTGGGGGTGTTGTTGATGATACCGTCAATCATGTTCCCGTTCTGCTCTGTGGTCTGCTCGGCGGTTTTCAAGGGATTGTCCCGCTGCGCCTGTTCTGCGGCAACGGCAAACGCCCGCGTCCCATTCCCCATAATCAGATACTTTCCGTCGTCCGACTGGTGGTGAAAGCCATATCCGGCGGCTTCTATCTGCTCCCGGCTCATGGCGGTCACATGGAAAGTCCCCCTCGGTGTCTTGACAGTTTCGCCCGTTTCCAAGTCGTCCGGGGTAAGCTGCTTTTGCTCCTGTAAAAACTCCGGCACTTCCCGAAAACCTACACTGTCAACGAAATGCGCCGCGTCCTGTCCGTCCTGATGAAGCACTACCACGTCGGAAACGGAAAGGCTGTGTCCCTTAAAATCTTTGGGGTGGTCGATATTGAAACAGGTGTAAATATCTTCAAGGGAAGTTTCCGGCGCAAGGGGCGCGGAATAGACAAGCTCATAGTTCGCCCTGTCAACCACATTTCCCGCCGCCTGCAGGCGGTCGTATGGCTCAAAGCGGAAATCCCTTGTTTCGTCCCCGCCCTTTATCTGGTAAATGGAAAAGGTGTCTTTGTCCTGTCCGGCGGTCTGCGCCGTTTCCTGTGCCTTTGCGTAAAGCTGCTTCACGTCGCCCTCGGTCAGCTCGCCGCTTTTGAGCTGCCCCATAAGCTCGCGGCATTTCTCCGGCGTTCCCGTATAAAGCACGTCGCCCATTTTCGCCCGCCCGTTCTCCTGTGTCACATAGGCTTGCAAGAGGTAGCTGTTTTCCCGGCTGTCGCTGTAAGGGTTCCGGCGCACTCTGTAAATCGTTTCCGGGGTAAAGGCTTCTTTCGGGCTGCGCCCGCTTTTTCCTGTGCGCCGGATTTTCCCGGTGCGGCTGCTTCCGGATCCGGCTTCTCCGGCGCGGCTTCCTGTCCCTCTCTGGTGGGCTGCTCCTGTCCGGCGGTCTGCTCCTTGTCCTGTGCCTTTTGCAGCTCCGCTAAGTTCTCGTCTATGGAATTGATAATCTCGGCGGCTGCGCTGCGTATCGTTTCAGGGAGCTTTTCAGCTCGGACAGCTCCCGCCCGCTGCTCCACCCGGCGACATAGCCGAAAGAGTAGTCCGACGTGTCAAGCCCGTAATGTTGGCAGACAGTATAGGCGACGCTTTCCGCTTCGACTTCGCGGGTGCGGCGGTCAACGTGGGGCTGCTGCTCGTCCTTTGGCGCGTTGAGGTCAATGTCGTGCAGCTTCGCATGGGCGATTTCGTGAATAGCGGTCTTTAAGGTCTGTAATTCGCTCATGCCCTCGTTGATAGCAATGCGCTTGTCCTCCAAGTGGTAGTAGCCATGAGAGCCGCCCTCGATATTCTCAAAGGCGATAGGAACGGGGGAAGTCTTTTCAAGGGCTGCGAAAAAATCCTTGTAGCGGTCAACGTCGCCTGTCAGCTCGTCAACCGCAATGTCCGGCAGCTCCTTTCCCTCGGTCTGGGAAACGTCAAAGACGGATACCACCTTGTAGGCGGGTATGGTGACTTCCTTTTCCTCGGTGACGGGCTTCCCGTCCTTGCCGATAACGGGCTTCTGCGTGTGCGGGTCGATTTTCTGCATTTCCTGTTTGATTTTATAGGGTGACGGAGCAATGATTTTAATTCCCTTTTGCCCTTTCATCACGTTTCGTTCAAAGTTGTTCTTCCAAGCGGAAAAGCCCGCCACAAGGGAAGCGTCCGGCTTCTGCATGGCGATAAGGACGGTGTTTCGGAAGCTGTAATTATGGAATTTTGACATGACTTTCAGATATTCCCGGTAACGCTCGCTGTCAAAGAGTTCCGCAATACCCTGTTCCAGACGGTCGGTAATCTCTTTGAGCTTTTCGGCGGGCTTCTCGCTCGTCAGCACGATAGGGATAACCGGGCGCGGCTCCTGTGGCTGCTCTGCGGTCTGCGCCGTTCTCTGCCCCGGCGCGGCTGCGTCCATTTCTACCTTTGACGGGTCGGGTCTTTCCGGCTGCGGGGGCTGCGGCGTTACCCGGTATTCCTCCGGCACGTCGCGCCCGTCGTACCATTCTGTAAAGGTGTTGCGGTTGTTGTAGATATAGCCCTTTTCGGTAAACATACCGTCGTCGTTAATGGAAGCGTCCCGCCCGTATTCCTCATACATGAAATACTTTTTCGCTTCTTCGGGAAGTTCCGGTTCTTCCAGTTCATCAACCAGATAACGCCCGTATTCTTCTTCATTGTGGACGGACGGATAAATCCAGTAGCAGTCAAGGTTCTGTGCAAGGTTGATAATGTCCTGTAAGCTGTCGGCATGGTCGCCGTATTCAATGGCTGCAATGAATTTCTCCCGGTCGTCGTCAAACTGCATTTCCAAGAGCTTCCCTAAATAGTTCAGCTCGTCGGGGTGGGAATACTCGCTTAAATGCTCCGTCAAGCCGGGGATAGTGGATTGAAATTCTGTGAAATGCCATTCCTCATAGTGCTTGAAGTCAATCCCGATACGGTCAAAGACTTCTTTCAGATGTTCGGCAGTCGTGGGGAATGTCACCCATTCGCCCGCGGGTCTGCCCTCGGTGTACTTCCCAAGATTGGAAAGATAGCCGCTTAAAATCGGTTCTGCCATTTGTTCGCTCCTTTCTTTTTCAATCATGCGGTGCATAAGCTCAAAATCCTCAATGCTCATGCTCCCGTCAAATACATAGGGGTTAAAATCCTCCCCGTCCCGGTAGGGCTTTTCGGAAAAGGGAAGCCCCGCTTCATGGGCGGCTGCCCTCGCTTCCTCGATAACCTCCGGGGGAAGCCTGTCGTCATGCGCTCCGATAAAACCGTCAATGTCGTTCATGCTGTTTTCGTAGTGGTAACGCACTCCGGCGGTCAGCTCGTCAAGGCTCATGTCCTCGCCTAAATGCCCGCAATAGTAGCCGTTTAAGATAACGGCGGCGGGGTCAATGCTTTTTATTTCCTCTAACCGGCTCCTGTCCTCCGGGTAGAGCGTATCGTCCATATCAAGATGAAAATATTCCGCGTTCCATGAACGCCCCTGTTTCCAGAACGCCACCCATGCGATACCGTCCCTAAGCTCGTCTTGATAGTCCTTTACGGTGTCCCGTAAACTTGCCATAGTGAAAAACCTCCTTTCTCTGCGGCAGCGTCATAAGCTGCATTTTTTGGCTGCATGGTCTACTACGGGTACGCCCGCATTTCTGCCAAATATTTTTGAAAATTTTTAGAGGGTGAAGCCCTCCGCAAAAGAGGGTTTGGGAAACTTCCCAACAAGCAAAATCCCCGTCCGGCGCGTCAGCGTCGCAACGGGGATTTACGGAAGTGGGTACCCGCTTCCTATGCTTGCTATTCAAGTTTTTAGTTCTTCTGCACTTCGATACGGTAGTTGACGTATTTCCCGCCAGTGTCAGCCAGAACGATAGTTCCGTCGTAGGTCTTGCCTGTTTTCGGGGAGTAGAGCTTCTTCACATTCGCCTTGCCGGATTTAAGGAGCGCGGCGGCAATCTTCGCGGAAAAAGCGGTCTTGCGTTCCTCGAAAAAGCGGTCATTCTTCCACATGACAAAGGCACATTCTTTGTTGCTGCAATAATAGTTTTTCTTCCCCTCATGGACGGGGGAACCGCAACGGGGGCATTTGCCGACAGAGGGCTTTTCCTCCCGGAACAAATCCTTTTTCCCGTCCAGTGCTGCGGCGTGTGTCTGCACAAGCTCCCGCGCCATAGCTTCAATGCCGGACAGAAATTCGCCGGGGTCTGCGGCTCCCTTTGCTATCTGCGTCAGATTGTTTTCCCATTCTGCGGTAAGCTGTGGGGAAGTGAGTATATCCGGCAGAATACAGATAAGGCTGTTCCCGTTTTTGGTAGGGATAAGCTGCTTCCCCTTGCGCTCCGCAAAGCCGCCCTTTACCAGTTTTTCAATGACGGCGGCGCGGGTGGCGGGAGTGCCAAGCCCCCGGCGTTCCGCGTCCGGGTCGGTGTCCCCGTTCCCGGCGCGTTCCATAGCCGACAAAAGGCTTGCTTCGCTGTGGGGCTTCGGCGGCGTTGTGGTATGCTCCGTTACTTTTGCGGCGGGGTTAGGAAAGCCCTGTCCCTCGGAAAGCTTCGGCAGCGTCACGTCTGCATTTTCCCCGTCCTCCGCTTCGGGCTTATCTTTCAGCGTCGCCCGGTATCTGCGTTGAAGCTCTTTCCAACCCTCCGCAAGTACGGTCTTTCCCCTTGCGGTGAAGTCTGTCCCGGCGCATGAGAAAACCGCCGTAACCGCTTCATAAATATGCGGCTCGGCGGTGGCAAAAAGCAGACGCGCCCCCGCAAGGGTAAGGATATTCTTCTCGCTTTCCGGCAGCGCGTCCGGGTCAGCCTTTGCAAGCTCCATAGTGGGAATGATTGCGTGGTGGTCTGATACTTTTTTACTGTCTAATACCTTTACAACCTCCGGCGTGAAGTCCGCGCCCGCCATAAAGGGGAGTTTTTCGCAAAGCAGCGCGATAATGCCCGCTGCGGTGCCGCCCATGTCGTCAGTAAGAAAGCTGCTGTCCGTCCTCGGATAAGTAAGGAGCCGCTTTTCATAAAGGGATTGTGCAAGGTCAAGGGTCTGCTTCGCGGTGTAGCCGAAAATGCGGTTCGCTTCCCGCTGCAAAGAGGTAAGGTCAAAGAGCTTCGGCGGGGCTGCGGTTTTCTTCTCTCTGGTGAGGGAAACGCATACCGCCGTTTCCGCTTCGCAAGCCCCTTTCAGCGCGTCGGCTTCTGCCTTGTCGGAAATCCTCCCGCTTGCCGCTTCCGCGCCGGATAAATCAAGGCGCACATGATAATATTTTTCTTTCTGGAAATGGGAGATAGCCGCGTCCCGGTCGGTGAGCATTTTTAAGGTCGGGGTCTGGACGCGCCCCACGTTCAAGGTCTTTCCATACAGGCAGGAGAAAAGCCGGGTGGCGTTAATGCCGATAAGCCAGTCAGCCTTTGCGCGGCAGAGGGCAGACGCAAAGAGCGCGTCGTATTCCTGCCCGTCTTTGAGGGAAGCAAAGCCCGCCTTGATTGCCCCGTCCTCCATTGAGGAAATCCACAAGCGGCGCATGGGCTTCTTGCAGCCCGCCGCTTCGTAGACAAAGCGGAAAATCAATTCTCCCTCGCGCCCCGCGTCACACGCATTTACCACTTCGGAAACGTCGGCGCGGTGCATAAGCTCTTTTAGGGTTTTGAATTGCTTCCCCTTGTCCGGGTCAACGGCGTACTGCCATTCCTCCGGCAGAATGGGTAAGCTCTCAAAACTCCATTTTTTATATTGCTCCCCGTAGGCGGCAGCTTCCGCAAGCTGTACCAAATGCCCGACGCACCATGAAATGAGGCAGCCGCCGCCCTCGATATATCCGTCTTTCTTTTCCTTAACGCCAAGCGCGGCGGCGATAGTCTGCGCCACGCTCGGCTTTTCTGCAATAATCAGTTTCATTTTCTGTTCTCCTTTCGGTTGTTTTAGGTTTGAAATTGGTTTATACTTTAAGCATTACTATAAGAAACAGGTGACAATATGAAATCAATACATACTTTCGATGTTTTTGCTCCTACTGATGAACAGGAAGAAGCAATGAATAAAAAACGTGGCGGGCATTACAGGCGCGGTAAAAACAAAGAAATGGATTACTTTATTGAGTGTGCTACTTCGCTATTTCCCAACAACCATTATTCAAGGTTCACACCTATATATGATACGACAAAAGAGTTTTATCAACTGATTACTTCTTCCGATACAACAGAAAGAGCTATACTAAATTGGATAGCTTCTAATCGTGCATGGAATTATTTGTTTGGCTTATTACGGCATTATTACAGAACAGGACACCATGACGATAATTATATCTTTCCAGAGTTCAAAATCGGGTCGGCTTATGTGGCTGATTATCTGCTCATAGGTAATAGTTCAGACGGTTATCAATTTGTCTTTGTGGAATTAGAAGCTCCCAACGGGCGGATAACAAAAGAAAAAGGTACTCGTTTCGGGGAAGTAATCAATAAAGGGATTGAACAGGTTAGGGATTGGCAAATGTATATTGCTGCAAATTGGAATGTAATTGTAGCAGAATTGGAAAAGCACTCATTCTCCAATACAAAGTTACCCAGACAATTATACAAATATTGCCCTTATCAAATCTACTATGCTGTGATAGCCGGACTCCGTAAAGATTTTGAGAATATTCGTGATAGAAAGCTCCAACTGCAAAATGAAAATAACATAACACTTTTGCATTACGAAAATCTCATAGATGTTGCAAACGAAAATTAAAAGTCCATTTTCAGCGTTCCGGCTCACTTGCCTTTTTCTCCTGTACCTGTTTCAGACAGTAGCCCACACAAGGGAGCTGCCCTTTGTACGGACAGGAAGCGCAAGCCGGGGAATGGGGAACGGGCGGCGCATTGTCACGCCGCCCGCCCGGTCTTTGTATCATCATCTTTTCAAAGGGATTGTCGGTAAACAGGGTCATGCTTCCTCGTCCTCCTGTTCTTCATCAGAAAGCCCGTCCCCCTCGTCCGGCTCGTCCTCGTCGTAGTCGTCAAAATCGAAATCTTCAAGGTCGGTGCCGCCCTTGACGTTTTGCTTCGGCTTCATAAACTTAAAATAATAGAACGCGCCCCCGCCGCCAAGAAGTGCCACGACAAGGAAAAGCACAAGCCCGCCCGCATTGCCTTTCTCTTTGGGCAGCTCCGGCGGTTCCTCGGTTTCCGGCTCTGCTTCCTTGCCGCTGCAAGCGGTCATGTTGTCCTTGCAGACGGGGCAGCTCACATTTACCTTTCCGGCTTCGCATTTTTCGGTGCAACTGCAAACGGCGGGCGGGGCTGCTTCGGTGCTTCCGTCCTCCATAAGTGCTAAGAGGTCGGCTTCGTCCACTTGATTAAGGAAATGTACGGTGTTCTCGCCCTCGTCGTCCCGGTCAATGAGGATATAAAAGTAATTGCCGTTTTTGGTCGTTACGGTGATAAGCTGCTTGTTGCCGCCGAAATCGTCTACAAGGGTCGCGTTCCCGTCCGGGGTAAGGGGTTCTTCCTTTTGGGGTTCCTCGTAGACAACGCCGCTGTCGTTGGTGTCGTCCTCTCCCTCCGGGGTCTGTGCAAAAGCGGTGACGGAAAAGCCGCCCGAAAGCATAAGGGCGGCGCAAAGTGCGGTCAGTGTTCTAAGGATTTTCTTATTCATTCTCGGTGTCCTCCATTTCTTCGGTGTCGTGGTCTGCGGGTTCTGCGGGGTAGCCCGGCGCGGCTTCCATGCCCGGAATACCGCCCCCGGAAAGCATAGCGGAAAGCTCATGCGGGGAAAGGCGCATGGAGCGCACAAGCTGTACGATTTGCAGGTTTTCCGCTTCGGTTTTCTGCGCTTCAAGCCCCCTTAATTTATTCTGGTACTCGGTGATTTTCTCGCGGGTCTTTGCAATCTCCTTGTCGATACGTTCAATTTTGTTCATAGCCATCAATAAATTTCTCCTTTCAGATTTTCATTTTTTTGTTGTCAGTTCCAATTCATTAAGCCGTAGCCCTTGATACAGGAGTAATTGACGGGGTAGCTCTTTATCTTGCAGGCGTCGCCGGAATTGCCCTCGACGGTATAGACGCGCTCCCCGTCCGTCCCGATAACAAGCCCTACATGGTCTGCGCTCCCGTCCCCGTCCCAGTCGAAAAAGATAGCGTCGCCGGGGGCGATATTCTCATAGCCCCTCGCGCCCCATTGCCCGCGTGACTGGAACCAGGGTACGCCCTGTGACTGGCACCCGGCAAAGCGCGGCTCGCTTTTCCCGGCTTGATTGTAGCACCATGAAACAAAACAGGCGCACCATTCCACGCGGCTGTTAAATCCGTACCAGCTCCAAAAGGGTCGCCCGCCTACGTTGCCGACTTGCCGCTTCGCAAGGTCTACAACGGCGGTGTTGCCGGGGCGTGTGCCGTTTACAAGCTGTACGCCGCTTAAATCCTCGGACGCGCCCATATCGGGGGAGCCGCCGCCGAAAATCAGCGGCTTGTTTCCGCTTGTTTCCAGATAGACGCGGTACATTTCAAGCTGCTGTGGCGTTAGAAGTTCCTCCGCAATCTCGGAAATGGGCTTGTTCGTCAGCTTCACGTTGAGGATATGGTACTCGTAGGTACTTCCTCGCTGGTCGTTTCCCCTGTTTCCGGGTCTGTGCTTGTTTCTGTGCGGTAGCGGATTTCCGTTTCTTCCGTCAGCGTCAAAGTGTACTGCATGGCAAAGACGCGGTTTAGTTCTGCCTGTGCGCTCTGCGGGGTGTAGGTCTGTAAAAGGGCGGTGAGGTAGGACGCTAACTCATGGGGGTTATGCCCGATACTGTCAAGGTCATAGCGGTATTCGTCATAGCCGGGGTGGGTGCTTTCGATATTGTCAATCTGCTGCTGAAGCTCGTTTTCCTTTGCGGCGTAATTATTTTCCGTCGCCACAAGGTCGCTGTCCTCCGACGTGTAGGAAGTCCCAAGTATGCCGTTCATCAAGCCGGAGAACATGGAGCCGCAAGAGGAAAGCCCCGCCGATACCATGATGAATAAGAGCAGCGCGGCAACGGCGATACATACGCCCGCCGGGTGCCGCCCTACAAAAGCGATTGCCTTTTTTGTTTCCTCGGCGGTCTTTTTTGCCGCCTTGCGGGTGTTCTCTGCGGCTTTCTGCGCCGTTTTTGCGCCGCCTTTCCTTGCCGACT
This sequence comes from Ruminococcus sp. AM42-11, assembly GCF_003480145.1. Lineage (NCBI taxonomy): Bacteria > Bacillati > Bacillota > Clostridia > Eubacteriales > Oscillospiraceae > Ruminococcus > Ruminococcus sp. AM42-11. The sequence goes on from NZ_QUIO01000050.1 coordinate 21,827, forward strand.
TTGCATACTGCCGCTTGATTTGCTGCTTCTGCATGAAGCGGGAAAGGGGATTGCCCGCAATCTGCGGATTGTCATGTAGGGATTTATGGTACTGGAAATCCACATTCGCCTTGAACGCCGCTTTCTCTGCCTTTGCCGCCGCCCGGTAGGGTTTGAGCTTGTGGCTGCGGTAGCCCTCCTTGACTTTCCGCGTCCCGTACTTTGCGCCGCGCTCTGCCAGTTCTTCGGATTTGTGCGCCCCCTCAACGCCGGAATTGTCCTTTTCAACGGAATGTATCTTGTTGTGGACGAAAATACCCGCTTCCTGTGCGGGGCGGGATAGCGGGTTATTGTGGGGCTTATTCCTTCCTATGGGCTTTTCCTGTTCCTCAAAATGTAGGCGGGTCTTGCCTTTCCCGGTGGCTTCATCAAAGGTGCGCTCCCGTACAAGTTTCTTTTCTTTGGGGATAGCCGCCTTTGCCGCGTCCAGACGGTCGGCTGCTTTGTCCGATTTTCGGATATACCTTTCAAGCTCCGGCGTTGCCCGTTCCTCGTCGGTAAACTGCAAGCGGGAAGATTTTTCTTTTGCTGTGGCTTCTGCCTGTGCTTTCCTCGCCGCCTTTTTGCTCGCCTTTCTGGTACGCGCCCCGTCGATACGCTCCAAGACGCGCTCGGCTGCGGCGGTGTCCTGTTCCCGTTCTGCCCCCGGCGCATGGGGAAGCGGCGGCGCGGCGGCTGTGGGCGCGGGAGCTGCGCCGCCCGGTATGGTCTGCGCTGCCTGTTCCGGCGGCTGCGGTGCTTCGGTCTTTGCAAAGTCCGCGTCCCTTATCCGCTTGCTGATACGTTTCTTTTTCCCGGTGGCGGCGTTTACCTCGACAGCCCCCTCGCGGGTCATTTTCTGCGTGACTTTCTCACGCGCTCGATACTGTTTTATTTTTCTGTCCCTCCAATCCGCGCCCTTGCAAGGGCGCAATACTCGGCGTTTATCTCAATGCCTATATAATGCCTGTCAAGCTGCCTTGCGGCTGCTCCCGTCGTGCCGCTGCCGAAAAAGGGGTCAAGCACAACGCCGCCTTTCGGACAGCCCGCCTTGATACAGGTTTCGGCAAGTTTTGGCGGGAACGCGGCGAAATGCCCGCCCTTGTAGGGTACGGTATTGATAAGCCACACGTCCCGCCTGTTCCGCATGGTCGGCATGAGGGCTTCGTCGTAGTAGCTGCCGCTTCTCGCCCGGTTAAGCCCCTGTACTTTCCCCTGTCCGGGTACTTCGTCCGCATATTTCTGTCCCGCGCTGCGCCCGGTGCGGTACCGCGCCGCCGTTGTGGGGGCTAACGGCTCGGCTATGGCGGCTGCGTCATAGAAATATTTCTTTGACTTCGTAAGCAGAAAGATATGTTCATAGCAGCGGGTAGGGCGGTCTTTCACGCTCTCCGGCATGGGGTTTTCTTTCTGCCAGATAATGTCGCTCCGTAAATACCACCCGTCAGCGCGTAGGGCAAAAGCTAAAAGCCAAGGGATACCGATTAAGTCCTTTTGTTTGCAGCCGGAAACGCGGTTGTTTTTTGCAATCTGCTGTCCGTTTCTGCCTTTCGGGTTCTTCGGGTCTGCATGGTAGCCCTTGTTCCCTGTGCCGCAGTAGGTGTCCGCGATATTCAGCCAGAGCGTACCGTCAGAACGCAGTACCCGGCGCAGCTCGCGGAAAACCTCGGTCAGCCTGTCAATGTACTGCTCCGGCGTGTCCTCCCGCCCAATCTGCATATCAAGCCCATAATCCCTAAGCGCATAGTAGGGCGGGCTTGTGACGCAACAGTGTACGCTTTCCTCTGGAAGCTCCCGCAAGGCATAGAGCGCGTCCCGGTTGATGATGGTGTCAGTTTTCAGCCCGTTCATGCTTCGCCCACTTCCTCCGGCTTCGTCGTCATTACCCGGTAAAGCTCGGTGTCTTTCGGGAAGCGGTCTACAAAGGGCAGCACCACGTTCCCGTAGAAGATAAGCCCCTCGCCCGCTTCGGTGTGGGTGACATATTTCATCTGCTGCGGGGAGATGTTGAGCTGCTTCGCAAGGATAGCCCGGTCGCCCGCCGCCTGATTGAGCATGAGGACAAAATCAGAGTTTTCAAAGATATTCTCCACTTCGCGGGAAGCAAGCAAATCCTTGACATTCTGCGTAATGGCTGTGGGTATGCCGCCCCATTTTCTGAAACGCTTCCAGATTTCAACGGAATAGGCGGCGGTCTGTTCCTCTTTCAAGAGAAGATGAAATTCGTCCATAAAATACCGGGTGGATTTCCTTTCTGCCCGGTTGACGGTGACGCGGTTCCATACCTGGTCCTGCACAATGAGCATACCTAACTTTTTGAGCTGCTTCCCAAGCTGCTTGATGTCAAAGCAGACAAGGCGGTTGTTCAGCTCCACGTTGGTACGGTGGTTGAATACGTTAAGGCTCCCGGAAACATACAGCTCCAACGCCGCCGCAATACGCGCCGCTTCCGGCTCCGGCTGCTTCAAAAGCTCGTTGTAGAGGTCGCCCAAGATAGGCATTTTCTCCGGGTCGGGGTCTGCAAGGAAAGGGCGGTACACGTTCCTAACGGCGCGGTCAATGACGGTCTTATCGACGGGCTGCAAGCCCTCCTTGCCGCCTATGACAAGCTCGCAGAGGGAGAGGATAAAGTCGGATTTCAGCGCAAGGGGGCTGTCGTCCTCGCTGTAATTGAGGTTAATATCCATAGGGTTCACATACTGGGGCTTCCCGTCAATGCCCTTGCCCGTAGGGATAAGCGTATCACTTGCCCGTCAAGCCGCTGCACAAGGGAAAAATACTCTGCTTCCGGGTCGCAGATAATTATGTCGTCGTCGGTAATGAGGAAAGCGTTTGTCATTTCCCGTTTGGCGGCAAAGGATTTCCCGCTTCCCGGCGTACCCAAGATTAAGCCGTTGGGGTTCTTTAGCTGCTTGCGGTCGCAGAGTATCATGTTGTTACTAAGGGCGTTTAAGCCGTAGTACAAAGCCGCGCCCGTCTGGAAAAGCTCCTGTGTGATAAAGGGGATAAAGATAGCGGTGCTTGACGTGGTAAGCCCTCTTTGAATGGGGATAAGGTTCTCCCCAAGCGGTACAGAGGACATAAGCCCCGCTTCCTGTTGGTAGTCAAGGCGGGTTAAGGCGCAGTTGTTCTTCTGTGCAATGCCCGCCGCCGCGAATACGTCATTTTCCAGTTTCCGCTTCGTGTCCGCCATGTTCACCACAAGGAACGTCAAGAGGAACATTCTTTCATTCCGGCTCTGCAAGTCCTGTAAGAGATTCTTCGCTTCGCTGCCGAAAGTGGCAAGGTCGGACGGTATAATATCCATGTCATAGCCGCTGCGTACCGCTTTCTTCTGTTCCTCGATTTTCATTTTGTCAAGGTCGGTAATCTTGCGCTTGATTGTCTTTATGGCTTCGGTCTGGTCGATACTGTGGATATGCAGATTGACGATAACGCCCGTTTCCAAGTCCAGAATGTCAGATAAGATACGGTCGTTTAATTCCGGCGCAAGGATTTCAAGGAATGAAACCGCGCCGATTTTGCGCCCCATGCGGAAATAACGCCCCTCGCCAAAACGGAAAGAGGACGGGGCGATAAAGTCCTTTGTGGAAAGCCCGGACGGGGCAAGCCATGAAAAATCAAAGGCAAACTGCCCGCCCTCCGGGTGGAAAATGCCATGCAGCATTTTAAGGCGTTCATAGCCTGTCATGGGGCGGGCAGACACGCCCAAGAGCTTAAAGTTGTTGAGTACGTCCGTTTCGATACGGGCAAGGCGGGATTTCGCCGCGCCCAGACTGTCGGCTTCAATGGCAAAGGTGATATATTTTGCTTTGACAAGCCCGTTGTTGCCCTTTGCAAGCTGGTTTTTCAGCATATCCCGGTATTCTGTGCGGATAGAATTGAAAGCGTCCTCCTGTGCCGGGATATTGACCGCCTTTTCCGCTTCGCCGCGCTGCGTCCCTTGATTGATGAAAGAAAGCTGCACCGAAACGGAAGCGTCAAAGTAGTTGAGGAAGTCGCACCAGTTCTCAAAAATGGCGGTCTTGTCGTCTGCCTGTGCAAGCTGATAGTTAATATCTTCAAAGGCGACGGTCTTTGAGTATTTCCGTCCCGTAACCTTGCAGATACCGTCCGGGTACATCTGGATATAGGGGATTGTCTGCTGCGCGGTGTGGGCTTTCCCGTCGCCCTTTGCCTGTCTGATGATTTCCGCAATCTGCTTTTTCTCGGCGCGGGTGAGCTTGCGGGGCGGGTTAGGCTTTGTGCTTCCCGCCGCGCTGTTTCTTCGTGTTTCCTTTTGCAATCGCTGATACCTCCTTTTCAAGTTTTCTCTGCCGTTCTAAGACGGAATAAAAGTTGTCTGTCCTGTATGGTCGTTCTTTGGGGGCTATGAATTTTGTCCGTATGATGTTCTTCACCACCACTTCAAGGGGCTGTCCATGCTTCTCATACATGGCAAAGAGGAAACAGGGCAGCATGACGGCAATCATAGCCATAGACGCAAGGCTTGTGCCTGTGCTGTCTTTGAGCAGAAAGAAAAGCGGCAAGCCGAACAGGAGAGCCGCCGCAAAACATACAATCTGCCGTTTGGTAAGGTTGAAAGCTACTTTTGTCTTGACTTTGGATAAGTCTTTGGGTACGGGTACATACGCCAAGTGAAAACCTCCTTTCTCTGGGTTTGGTGTTGCTGTAATTTTCCATAAGGGTAATCAAGGCAAAGGTCAATCTATGCCCTTTGCCCGCCCGTATTATATGGGGGTTATCCGCGTCAAGGTCGGGTCGTATTTTCGCCGCTTCGCTCTGAAAATCTCCACCCTGCCCTTGACACGCCGCTAATGCGCGGAGAATATCGACTTCGCCAGTGCGCCGGATTTGAACAGGGAGAAACAGAGGATAACGGTATAGGCTGCAAGGGAGAATATCGCGCTGTGCAGATTGTCCGCTATTATCATGTTGTTTACCAGAACCGCGTAAATGCCGACGCATATCATAATGAGGAAGCCTTGAAAACCGATAGCGAACAGGGATTTTAGGTAGTTGTTTCCTATCTGCCCCCATTCCCGGTTCGTCATAGTTGCAAACGGGATAGGCGATACCGAACAGTAAAGGTAAATTTCTATCATGCGCCCGTAGAGGATAACGGTTATCAGTACGGACATGATTTTCATGCACAAGCTCACAAGGCTTGTTTCCATGACAAGTAAGAGCAGTTCGGGGATTTCCATAGCGTCAAGCCCGCTCTGCATGGAAGCAAGGGCGGCGGCAACATCAATCTCTGTGCTGCCGCCGATTACCCCCGCCGCGCCGGAAACAACGTGCTGCGCCATATCGAACACCGCCATAGTAATGTCAAAGGTGTGCGTCACAAGGTAGACTGCCACAAACGCCTTGAACACCCACTTGAAGAACATGGAAGTGTCAACGTCGTGCATATTGTTCTTTTCCGTTACCATGCTGATAAGCTCATAGCATAGGACGTAGGTAATGACAAGCCCCGCAATGGGTACGATTACATTTTCACTAAGGGTCTGTATCATGGAGAATATATTTGCGTTCCACCCTTGCGGGGTCTGCCCTACCTCTGCGGCGATAGTGCCGACTTTTTCGTTTACGTCCCCGAACATAGTTGACAGATTACCGTTTATGGCTCCTATGAGGATTTCCTTTATCCATTCGTTAATCGCGTCAAGTATGCTCTGCATAAGCCTTTACCCGCGCTTCTTAACCGAACAAGCCGGAAAGCAGCGGTACAAGGGTCATGCCGATAAGGGCAACGCCGCCGCCCGCCATAAGCTGCTTCATGCCCTGGCTCTTTACTGATGTGCGATAAAGAAGTAATAGAAGTGTAAAAAATTTTGCCGTTCCTATCCGGCACTTGCGCATTGTGTCGGATAGGTCGGGCGGTTATTCGGGCAAGTCCA
>NZ_QUIO01000051.1:0-26810 GCF_003480145.1 Ruminococcus sp. AM42-11
CTGAGACTGAGGGCAGCAAGCTGAAGGTGAGGGCAGCAAGCTGAAGGTGAAGGAAGCCTATAAAGCGCTGGATACCGCCATTTCCGGAAGCCAGACATCCATTGATCTGGGAAGTACGCCGGATGTATATGCAGTGGCAGCAGTGACCAGCGATGATCCTACCCTTCAGGCCACCAGGGATGCTTATAATAATTATACCAAGGCCAGCATTACCTATACATTTGGAGAGCAGACAGTCACTCTTGACGGAAGCACCCTTAAGGAATGGCTGCAGTTTGATGACAAGGGACAGCTGGTGCAGGATGATGCTTCCTTTACCCAGCATATCAAGGATTTTGTGGCACAGCTGGCAAGTGAGCATGATACAGTTGGAACAACACGTTCCTTTAATACGACCAGTGGCCGTACCGTTTCTGTTTATGGCTCTGCATATGGCTGGAAGATCGATCAGGACGCAGAAGCAGCACAGCTGACAGAAGAGATCCGTACAGGCACTCAGACTACACGGGAACCGGTATATTCCATGAGAGCCAATTCTTATGGATACAATGACATTGGAAGTACCTATATCGAGGTAGATTTGAGTAGTCAGCACATGTACTATTACCAGAATGGCAGCATCATCTTTGACTCTGACATTGTTTCCGGAGATATCCGTTATGATGACAGAGCCACACCTCCGGGAATTTTCACCCTGTATTATAAGAAGAGCCCGGATGTGCTTCGTGGAGAGAAGAAGCCGGACGGCACTTACGAGTACGAAACCCAGGTTACCTACTGGATGCCGTTTAACGGCGGAATTGGTTTCCATGACGCTACCTGGCAGGCATATTTCGGTGGTGACCGCTATACCTACGCCGGATCCCATGGATGTATCAATATGCCGCTGGATGCAGCAGCTACTCTGTACAGCATTATTGATACCAATGTGCCGATCGTGTGCTTCTACTAAAAGATCATTTATCTGACTGGAAAATTGCGGGAATGATTTTTCAAACATGCTCTAGCTGAATGAAAAGGCAGCTGCATGTCTTTGAGGCTGCGGATAGCAGAACAACACAAAAGAAGTGGAGAATAAGTTAATATGAATATGGATTCATTTGATATGATACTGACTATAGCAGCTCTTGTAATGGGAGTTATGCTTCTTACCGGTCATGGAGATATTCTTATGAAAGGCGGAAATGCCGCTGAGCGTAAGAAGCTTTACGATGACAAAAAGGTTCAGCTGGTTTCCGGCGTGACTCTGCTCATTTTCGGAATCCTCACCGGTCTGGATATGGTGGTCAAGAGCTATGTATACGATATCATTTATCTGGCAGCAGTAATTGTTATCTTCATTATCATGGTGGTAGTGATTCGCAAGAAATGTAAGAAATGAGATGAAAAAGAAGCACTTGTATATCTGGAAATTGATATACAGGTGCTTCTTTTGTAATCCGGATATTGAGCTGCACTGGAGCCTGTTTGAAAAATCATTCCCGCAATCTGCTTTTGAATAACTGTGTGTCACATTCTCGTTACTTCAGTGATGAGTCAGGCACACTATTTTTTGAAAAGTAAGGACTGCTAATAAAAATTTGTATAAATAATTAGAATAATTTCAACAAATCCGCCGGCTTCTCAATCACATAATCCGGTGTATCTACCTGTCCGAATCCATAGGAAGCAAATACAAATGGTACCCCTGCCTCCTGACATGCCTGGTAATCTCCGAGGTGTCTCCTACATAAACAGGTGCTTTCAGCTGATACTTCTTAGCAATAGAACGGATATTAGCTGCCTTGGCTTCCCCGCTGTCTCCAGGACACAGATGACCTGTGAAATATTTTCCCAGCCCTGTTTTCTCAAAAACAAGTTCAATGTATCCAGCCTGGCAGTTGCTTACTACAAAAAGCGGGTAGCGTTTGTTAAGCTCCTTCAAAGTTTCTTCCAGTCCGTCGTAAACAGGTGCCCCCATCGCACGCAGCAGATCGTGCTCAGCCTGGCAGCAGATATCGATGACCCGAAGCTGCTCCGCTTTGGTCTGTTCTGGAAGGATTGCCTTCGCAATATCCGGGAGAAGTCTGCCAAACAGCCCTTTCAGCTGATCAGCTGTCACACGGACATCAAGATTCTCTTTTTCTAAAGCCTTATTCCACGCCATAGCTACAACGTCGGTGGAGTTCCATATAGTTCCGTCAATATCAAAAATAATACTGTCCATTTGAGGTTTTTAGTCCTTTCTGGTGTGCTTAAAATTCTAAAATTACTTCTTTTCTCATTCTGTTTTGCAACCTGACGGTTTCTATTCTATATAGGAAAATCAAAAAAATCAATCTCCTAATATGGGATTTTTCAATTTTAACTGGCTTTTTGCAGATTTTATGTTATGATAGGAAAGGTGACTGCTGCTTTTGAACTATTGGTCAGTTTTATATTGCGGTGAAATAGTTACATTATTTCTTGAGACTGTCATTGAAGAAAGCCTTTTTCAGACACGTTTTGGGAGTCAGGCAGCAGCACGAGGTGAACTATGAAATACGAAAATATTACAGAAGGCCGTTTCCTGGATCGTCCGAACCGATTTATTGCACATGTGGAGATTGCGGGACAGACAGAGACGGTTCATGTAAAGAACACAGGCAGATGCAGGGAGCTTTTGATTCCTGGTGTTCAGGTTTTTCTGGAAAAGAGCAGTAATCCGGCAAGGAAAACAGCATACGATCTGGTCTGTGTAAATAAAGGCGGACGCCTGATCAATATGGATTCCCAGATTCCCAATAAAGCCGCCCTGGAATGGGTAAGGGCAGGACATCTTTTTCCGGAGGAAGTGCAGGTAACTCCTGAGAAAACTTATGGAAATTCCAGATTCGATCTGTATGCCTGTTCAGATAAGAGAAAGGCTTTTATTGAGGTCAAGGGTGTAACCCTGGAAGCAGACAATATTGCCCGTTTTCCAGATGCTCCTACTGCGAGGGGCGTGAAGCATCTGGAAGAGCTGATCCATTGCATGAGGGAAGGATATGAGGCTTATCTGCTTCTGGTGATCCAGATGAAGGGAATTACAAGATTTGAACCAAACTGGGATACGCACCGGGAATTTGGGGAAACCTTACAGAAAGCGAAAAAGGCAGGGGTGCATATTCTGGCCTATGACTGTCTGGTAGAGCCGGACGGGATGGAAATACAGAATCCAGTGCCTGTGTGTTTGGAGGAAACTAGATGACAGATGAGTTTATACAGCCTCTTCTTGCCTGGTATGATGAGAATAAAAGGATTTTGCCCTGGAGGGATAAGCACAACGCCTATTACACCTGGGTATCCGAGATCATGCTCCAGCAGACCCGCGTGGAAGCTGTAAAGCCCTATTTTGAAAGATTTATCAGGGAACTGCCGGATATCCGGGATCTGGCAGCCTGTCCGGAGGAAAAGCTGTTAAAGCTGTGGGAAGGTCTTGGATACTATAGCCGTGTGCGGAACATGCAGCTGGCAGCTAGGGAAATGGTAGAAAAATATAATGGCAGACTTCCCGAAGACTTTTCCCTTCTTATCTCGTTAAAGGGGATAGGAAGTTACACTGCAGGAGCTATCGCTTCTATAGCGTATGGCATTCCGGTGCCAGCCGTAGATGGAAATGTTTTCCGTGTAGTCACCAGAATGACGGAAGATTCGGAAGACATTACCAGACCTGCATTTCGCAAAAAGACAGAAAGCGCATTGCAAGAAATTATCCCGAAAGACCGTCCAGGTGATTTTAACCAGGCAATGATGGAGCTTGGAGCAGTAGTGTGCGTCCCCAACGGACAGCCCAAATGCGACCTTTGTCCGGTGAGAGGCTTTTGCCAGGCGGGACTTCACGGCACTATGGAAAAGTTTCCGGTGAAAGCACCAAAGAAGCCAAGAGTGGTGGAAGAGCGAACCGTTCTGGTTATTCAGGATGGAAGCTGCACTGCGATCCGCAAGCGGCCGCCGAAAGGCCTCCTTGCCGGATTATACGAGCTTCCCAATACAGAAGGATACCTGAACCGTGAGGAAGCCCTGGAATACGTGAAAGAGCTTGGCGCAGAGCCCTTATATATAGAAGAACTGCCGGAGGCCAGGCATATTTTTTCCCACATTGAGTGGCGGATGAAAGCGTACCGGATCCGCGTGTCCTCCCTGGAGCAGACACATGCCCCGGGAATTCTTTTTGCAGATAAAAAAGAATCAGAGAGAAACTACGCCATACCTTCTGCGTTTGGCGCTTATGAAAAATATATGTAACGGTTCAGCTGGCGTTTTTGAGAACATAACTCAAAGAAAAAAAGGAAAATACATCGCAAGGTGCGTAATTTTAAAATACAGAATCGTTACACTACATGAGGAGGAAAATAAATGAAATTACTGAGCATAGCAATTCCATGTTATAATTCTGAAGCTTATATGGAGAACTGCATCAAATCCCTTTTACCAGGCGGAGATGAAGTAGAGATCCTTGTAATTGACGATGGATCCAAGGACAGAACAGCCGAGATCGCAGATGAATACCAGGAGAAATATCCAGGCATTGTCCGCGCCATCCATCAGCCAAATCTTGGCCACGGTGGTGCCGTAAACACTGGTATCCACAATGCCCAGGGACTGTATTTCAAAGTTGTGGACAGTGATGACTGGGTAAATGAAGAATCCTACAAAGAGATCCTGAAAACTCTGGAAGAGCTGGTAAAAGGCTCCAAAACAGTTGACCTTCTCATCAGTAACTTTGTATACGAGAAACAGGGTGCGACCCGCAAGAAGGTTATGCAGTACCGTCACTGCTTGCCAGTGAACCAGATTTTCACCTGGAATGAAGTAGGTCACATGCCAAAGGGAAAATATCTTCTCATGCACTCCATGATCTACCGCACCCAGCTTCTCCTTGAGTGCAACCTGACTCTGCCGGAGCATACCTTCTACGTAGATAATATTTTTGCCTTTGATCCGCTGCCGTATGTACAGAACATGTACTACCTGGATACCAATTTCTACCGTTACTTTATCGGCCGCGATGACCAGTCCGTAAACGAGACAGTTATGATCCGCAGAATCGACCAGCAGCTCCGCGTAAATAAACTGATGGTAAATTCCTACACCAGCTGCGGCAGCATGAATAAACGCACCAGAGCCTACATGATCAGTTATCTGGATATTATTACTACCATTTCCTCCATTATGCTGATCCGCTCCGGCACAAAGGAAGCTCTCGACAAGAAGAAGGAGCTTCTGGAATATATCCGCTCCACGAACCGTGCCCTCTACGGAAAACTTCGCCACAGCCTCATGGGTAACTTCATGAACCTTCCAGGCCGCGGCGGACGTAAGGTGTCTGTAGCTGCATACAAGCTTTGCCAGAAGTTCTACGGATTTAACTGATTAATGATCAGGGCGCTCTGGAGACTGTTTGAAAAATCATTCCTGCAATCTGTACGCCCCACTTTGCAGCATATTTTATCTATATTCGGTTGTCGCCGCTCGTATTTTTGTTAAAAAAAACGCGCCTTCCCATTTCTGGAAGTGCGCGTTTTGTTTAATAATGTTTCCTGCGATTATTCCGTCCAATTCTCTCTACTGCCATGCCACTTGCTTCTTCTCCTGCCTTCTGCGGATAGAAAAACAGATATCCAAACAGCGCCAGCGTAGCACCACAGCACACATCAATTACGGAATGCTGCTTCAGGAACATAGTAGACATGATAATAAGTAATGTAAGAACCAATGATCCATACCTTACCCCTTTGTGGTCTCTCAGCGCCTCACAATTGGTAAGTGACATATGAACTGCCAGAGAATTAAATACATGAATACTTGGCAGAACATTGGTCGGTGTATCCGTCCGATACAGCCATCTTACCATATCTGTAAACACGTTTTCCCTTGGAAACTCTGATGGTCTTAAGTGCAGTACATTTGGATATGCATAAGACACGATCAGGAAAACAGTCATACCCATCATCATATTGAAAATCAACTGATAATATTCTTTTTTATTCTTGTTCCTGAAGATAAAGTATAAAACTGTGAGAATCTGATACGGAAACCATAATAGATAGGGGACAATAAAATACTCACAAAATGGTATGTAATCATCAAAAACAGTGTCGATCACATGAAATCCCCATACCGGCCTGCACTCCAGATACTCAAAAAAAGCATATAAACAATGGCATACGCAAGTATGATCAGACCATGCCTGTATTTTTTTATAAATTGTACCAAGTCTTTTTCACTCCTTTTCCAATCTGGGTTACCGGTCTTGTAATTCCGGATCCCCCAAATCGTGAGAGATTATACCACAGGTAAAATGATTTTTAAAGAGCTTTTTTCAATGGAAACTGTTAAATCTTCGCGAATTCCGCCAGATTCCCCGTCAATATGAATGGGAAGAGCGGACGCACTATGTACATGGATATCGCTGCAGGTGAGAATATGTATTCCCCTGATGCCCACATGCTTTCCGAAAAAAGCAGTAGGCAGGCAAAATAAAAGCTTTATCTTACGGATACCTTCCACAAGGATCACGTCCAGAAGCTGGTCGTCAGGCTGAGCATCCGGGCAGAACTTAAAACCGCCGCCTTCATATTTCTGATTCATAACCGCTGTAAAATATACGTGGTCATAGGAAAAAGTATTCTCTCCATCTAGGGTCACTGTCATTTTTCCTGGATTAATAAAAATCAGCTGCTTCAATGCAATGAAAAGATAAATCAGCTTTCCCAGCCCAAGACGATTGAATATCTTCTTTAAGGGCGTTGCCAGAACCTCCTGGCATACGCCGGCGTCATATCCGATTCCCGTGCTGATACCGAATCGGGACTTCTTATTATTGCGGAGCAGGTAAGGAACATCCATTTTGCTGATATGCTCTGCCTTTAGGATATATTCCAGTGATTCCATTGGATCAAAAGGGAGTCTCATGCTTCTGCAGAAATCATTGCCAGAGCCGGTTGGAATGTATCCGAAGACTACCCGGTCAAAATCGGTGATGCCGGTGAGCACCTCGTGAATGGTGCCGTCACCTCCCACTGCAATGATATATACAGGCTCAGATTCAGTGCCAAGAGCACAGGCATCAGAAGCAATCTCTGCGGCATGTCCGGAATATCTTGTAAGGCAGTACTGGAAATCAATTCCCCGAAGCATAAGCTGCTGATGAATTTCATTCCAGATGGAACGTCCCCTGCCAGAGCGGGAATTGGGATTAACAATAAAATAATACATAACTTCTCCTAGGTTTTTAGAACATGTTTGCAAAATCTCCCATAAATTGTGAAGCACATATCAGGGAAAGTATTTGGGGGCATGCTCTGAGGCAAAGAACCTGAAGCCTTGCGATGTAGATTCTCTGTCTTTTATGGTTACATAATAGCATTGGTGGGATCGTTTTACAAATTAATTTTAACAAAATATTCTTAAAAATTTCTGAAGTGTGTTATAATGTAACTATTCCTTAACAATTATGGAGAGGATTTCACTGTTTGCTTAAGCAGACATCATCAAATACGAAAATAATCAGGAGTGTATACATGAAATCACTTGTAATTGCGGAAAAACCGTCCGTCGCCAGAGACATTGCCCGTGTTCTTGGCGCAAACCAGAAAAATGGTGGTATTCTCGAAGGCAAAAACTATGTAGTAACCTGGGCACTTGGACATCTTGTAACCCTGGCTGACCCGGAAGAATATGACAGAAAGTATGAAAAATGGGAAATGGCGACCTTGCCCATGCTCCCCAAGGAGATGAAGCTGGTAGTCATCCGCCAGACAGGCAGGCAGTTTTCCATAGTGAAGACCCAGCTTTTCCGAAAAGATATTGGAGAAATCATTATAGCCACAGATGCAGGCCGGGAGGGAGAACTTGTGGCCCGCTGGATTCTGGAAAAAGCAGGCTGCCATAAGCCAATTAAGAGACTGTGGATTTCCTCAGTCACAGATAAAGCAATTAAAGAAGGCTTTGCCAATCTGAAAGACGGGCATGACTATGATAATCTTTACCGTGCAGCTGTTGCAAGGGCAGAAGCAGACTGGCTGGTGGGAATGAATGGTACCAGAGCTCTCACCTGTAAATACAACGCCCAGCTTTCCTGTGGCAGGGTGCAGACCCCAACCCTTGCCATGATCGCAAAGCGAGAAGAAGAAATCCGCAAATTTGTGCCAAAAGAATATTATGGTATTTCTCTGGAGACCCAGGATGTGAAATGGACCTGGAGAGATGAGAAAACAAAGAGCTTCCGTACTTTTTCCAGGGAAAGGGCAGAGCAGATCAAAGGCAGGCTGGAGAACGCTGCTCTTGAAATAACCAGTGTAGAGAAAAAAGCAAAAAAGACTATGGCCCCGGGCCTATACGACCTGACAACTTTGCAGAGGGAAGCCAACCTGAAATATGGTTTTTCTGCAAAAGAGACCCTGAATATTATGCAGCGCCTTTACGAAAACCACAAAGTACTCACATATCCCAGAACCGATTCCCGATACATTGGAAAGGACATTGTTCCTACTATTAAGGAAAGACTGAAGGCCTGCGGAATCGGTCCGTACAGAAAGCTTGCTGGCGCACTTATGAATAAGCCTGTGCAGGTGAATGGAAGTTTTGTGGATGATAAGAGGGTCAGTGACCACCATGCGATCATTCCGACAGAACAGTTTGTTCAGCTGGACCACATGACAAATGAAGAACGGAAGATTTATGATATGGTTGTCCGTCGTTTCCTTGCAGTTCTTTATCCTGCAAGCCAGTATGAGCAGGTGACCATGGAGGCGAAAGCGGCAGGAGAAACTTTTGCAGCCAGCGGCAAAGTGATAAAGAGCATGGGCTGGAAGGAAGTTTACGAAGGCGGAGCAGATGATGATTTGGAAGATGAGGCGGATGATGAGAAAAAACTGAAAGACCAGCGTCTTCCGGAGATGAAAACCGGAACCAGACTAAAGATTTTGAAAACTTCCTTAAATACAGGAAAAACAAAACCGCCAGCAAGATTCACAGAGGCAACTCTTCTTGCAGCTATGGAAAATCCGGTGAAATTTATGGAGACAAGAGATAAAGAAGCGGTGAAAACCCTGGGAGAGACTGGGGGGCTTGGAACCGTTGCCACAAGAGCAGACATTATTGAGAAACTTTTCCATTCCTTTATGATGGAGAAAAAAGGCAATGAGATCCATATTACCTCAAAGGCAAAACAGCTTCTGGAGCTGGTGCCGGAAGACCTGAAAAAGCCTGAGCTCACGGCTGACTGGGAGATGAAGCTTTCCCAGATTGCAAAAGGCAGGATACGTCAGGGGGATTTTCTTCACCAAATCCGTGACTATACCTGTGAAATTGTAGATGAGATCAAGACCGGGGAGGGCACGTTCCGCCACGACAATCTTACAAATAAAGTATGTCCGCAGTGCGGCAAAAAACTTCTGGCTGTCAATGGCAAAAACAGCAAAATGCTGGTATGCCAGGACCGTGAGTGCGGTTACCGTGAAACGATTTCCCGCACTACTAATGCCCGTTGTCCGAAATGCCATAAACGTATGGAAATGTATGTGAAAGGTAAGGAAGAGATGTTTGTCTGCCAGTGTGGTTATAAGGAGAAGCTTTCCGCGTTCCAGGCAAGACGCCAGAAAGAGGGCGCAGGAGTAGGCAAGCGTGATGTGCAGAACTATCTGCGCAGGCAGCAGAAGGAGGCAAATGAGCCGGTGAATAATGCTTTTGCACAGGCATTGTCTGGAATTAAGCTGTAAATACAGAGGATAGATAATACGGAGATGCTGTTGATGGCAGCATGTTATATTACTGTTCACTGGCAATGTTCCGCGAGACGTTTTTTGTGAATATCGTTTACAGAAAAAACGGGAATCTCAGCGGGAAATCATGTGAATGCATGATTTCTGTGCATCGCGAAGTGAACCGTAACCATGTTTGTCTACAAAAAAATAAAAGAAAGAGGAATTTGCATATGCGCCGAGAAGTATCTTTGGAAGAGATTTCCGACGGAAGACTTTATGAATTAAATGATATGGTAAAGGCAGACTGTCAGGATTGTGCGGGCTGTCATGACTGCTGTGAGGGTATGGGGGACTCAGTTGTGCTGGATCCCATGGATGTGTACCGTCTGTGTACGAATCTGGGAAAAACACCACAGGAACTGGTAAGCACCGGGCTGATCCAGTTCGATGCCATGGATGGGAATATTCTGCCTCATCTTTGCATGAGTGGAAAAAACCAATGCTGTGTTTTCCTGAATGAACAGGGACGGTGCAGCATTCATGACTTCCGTCCTGGGTTCTGCAGACTTTTCCCATTGGGACGTTTCTATGAAAATGGAGGATTTAAGTATTTTCTGCAGATCCATGAATGTAAGAAGACAAGCCGGAGCAAGATCAAGGTAAAGAAATGGATCGACACTCCGGATCTTCGCCAGTATGAAAAGTTTGTAGCTGACTGGCATTATTTTTTGCTGGATGTGCAGGAGGTTCTTTATAATGCCACAGATGCCCAGCTGATCAAAAATCTGAATTTATATGTGGTGAATCGTTTTTATATGAAAACATATGAAGTGGGCAGAGATTTCTATGAGCAGTTTGAAGAAAGACTGACAGAAGGAAAGCAGCTGTTAAGTCTGGCATAATTGAATAGAAAAACTCCCGGAACACTTGAGCCTGTTTGAAAAATCTTACAGAAAGCTTTTTCAGACACGCTCTAGAGCGCCCGGGAGTCTTTTATTTTTAGATTGCAGTATTCCATTAGAAGCTTTGGGAGGGACTATGGTGTCTGCGCACTAAAAATCAGAAATATATATCAAATGTTAAGTGAAAATCAAATTGTTGAAAAGTAGTCCGTATAATAGAATACACGAATTTCTCCATTTTGGCAAGAGATTTTTTGTAAAAAACTAAGAAATGCCAAGATATATAAAAAATAAGATAGTTACTGGTCACAAAGTGAACAATAATACAAGACAATGCTGAATTATGAAACAGGCCAACTCATTCTGGACATTAGAGAAAAATGTTGTTATAGTAGGTAAGAGAAATTAGAGAAATATATCCCTTTAAATACACAGGAAAGAGGAAAAAGCTATGCCAGTATTTGATTTCAGCGGTGCTTCTGCAAGCAAAGCGGAGGCAAAGTGTACTTACACAACATTTCACAGCAGCCATACGAAGCCTTCACCGGAGCAGCCGATCATGGTGCTTGACAATAAAGAGAGACAGTGGAAACATCATTCCTGCGGTGTGTTTACCAATCCGGTAAACCGTACTGCTTTTGATTTTAAGGAAGAAGACGGTAACCATACAGCAGATGTGGTGAAAATTGATTCCAGATTTACCAGTCTTTTGAAATGGCTGGGAGACAGCAGGATCAATGTACGTTTGTCTGGTACTAACAGGGAGGACGGATATGCGGTATACCGCATTCGCGAAACTGCTTTTGGCGGCGGCACAAAGCTTTCCGCAGAGGATGGCTTTCTGCAGTTTATGATCGAGAGACTTCTGGAGAGTAATGCACCTGCTGAGGCAGAAGAGGATGAGGAACAGGAGGAAAACGGTGATGAGATGAAACTTACCAGCATTCAGAGCATTACCGATTTTATGACCTGCGCAGGCAAAACACTGCCGGATAATATCAGACTCTGGACCAGAAGAAATCTGGCAGTGGCAAGATCCAGTGAAGTTTCCCAGGAAGAGCGCCATCATGCGCAGAGGGCTCTTTCTATTATGTTGAATATCCAGTGGAAGAACAATTATTTTGAAGCAATCGATCCTGTTGAGGCAAGGAGAATCCTGGATGAAGAGCTTTATGGAATGGAGCGTGTGAAACAACGTATTATCGAGACGATTATCCAGATCAACCGTACACATACCCTTCCGGCCTACGGACTTCTTCTGATCGGACCTGCCGGTACTGGCAAATCCCAGATAGCCTATGCAGTTGCAAGAATCCTGAAACTTCCGTGGACTACGCTGGACATGAGCTCAATTAACGACTCCAAGCAGCTTACCGGAAGCCCCCGTATTTACGCAAATGCAAAGCCCGGAATTATTATGGAGGCATTTTCCATGGCTGGTGCCTCTAATCTGGTATTTATTATTAACGAGCTTGATAAGGCAAATTCCGGCAAAGGAAATGGAAATCCGGCAGATGTACTTCTTACGCTTCTGGACAACCTTGGATTTACAGATAACTATATGGAGTGTATGATCCCAACTGGTGGTGTGTATCCAATTGCTACTGCAAATGACCGTGACCAGATCAGTGCACCGCTGATGTCCAGATTCGCAGTAATTGATATTCCGGATTATACAGCTGAGGAGAAGAAAGTAATCTTTTCCAGATTCTCTCTTCCGAAAGTTCTTAAGAGAATGCATATGGAAGAGAGTGAGTGCATTATCACAGAGGGGGCGCTGGAGGCAATCATCCAGCGTTATTCCAATACTTCAGGTATTCGTGATCTGGAGCAGGCAGCAGAGCACATTGCGGCAAATGCACTGTATCAGATCGAGGTCAACCATGTAGAGAAGGTAGAGTATACCAGAGAGATGGTGGAGGAACTTCTGAAATAGAAAAGATGAATTATTATATTCGATAACAATATTCGCAAAATAATCATAATATAAAAATATACAAGAGAAACATATAACAGGAGTGATAAAAATTGGAATTCTGGGACATCTATGATATTAACAAGAAACCTACAGGCCGCACCATGAAGCGAAACGACTGGTGCTTAAAAGACGGGGAATACCATCTCACCGTACTTGGAGTAGTGGCAAGACCAGATGGTACGTTTCTCATTACCAAACGTGTGCTGACAAAAGCCTGGGCACCAGGCTGGTGGGAAGTTTCCGGCGGTGCAGCACAGGCAGGGGAATCTTCTTATGATGCTGTACTCCGCGAAGTGAAAGAGGAGACAGGCCTTGATGTAAGCGGTGCGCAGGGCGGCTATCTTTTTACTTACAAAAGAGAGAATCCAGGGGAGGGAGACAACTATTTCGTAGATGTTTACCGCTTTGTGATGGATGTGAAAGAAGAAGATCTACACCTTCAGGAAGAAGAGACAGACGGCCACATGTTTGCCACTCTGAATCAGATCAAGGAATTTGCAGCCCAGGGAAAATTCCTGCACTATGACAGTATTCAGGCTGCCTTTGAGAATCTGTAGATTTATTATATATTCTGCAGGAAATAACTGTGATATGCAGGGAGATTTTTTTTACGAATTCTGATGAAATGGGAATATTAATTAGAGCGTGCTGGTCAGACTGCGAGCAGTACAATTCTGTTAAGGGTATGTAAAATATAATTGAGATAAAAATAGTTTCTTGTAATTTGAAGAAAGGTGTATTATAATAAGCAACGAAATCTGAATAAAGACCAGGGGAGTTTCAATTGAGAAGCTGAGAGTAAGGTAGTCCTTAGACCCTTTTAACCTGTTGGATCATGCCAGTGTAGGAAGTGTTTAACGATGTAATTAGGAGCATTTGTCTGGATGGCAGGTGCTCTTTTTTCATACTGACTGACAGAGCCTGTTCAGTTCCGTCACAGTTTCAAGAATGGTTCTTATTCGATTTTTAACGCAAAGTCCTGTTTATGGGACGGAAAATAGGAGGAAAAGAAAATGAACGCAAGTGTAGCAATTCAGGTACTGCCAAATGTACAGGATGAAGAGGAAGTTATCCGCATTGTAGACGAGGTGATCGCCTACATCAGATCCACTGGTCTGAACTATTATGTAGGACCATTTGAGACCACCATTGAAGGTGATTACGACCAGCTGATGGATATTGTAAAAGAGTGTCAGCATGTAGCTGAGCGCGCAGGCTGCAAGGCTATGAGCGTATATGTTAAAATTGCATATAAACCAGAAGGGGATGTACTTACCATTGAAAAGAAAGTTACCAAACATCACCAGTAAGATACCTCCAATTGCAGCCATGGCCGTGATTCTGCTTGGCTGGGAAGTGGTAAGCATTTCGGGAATTGTTCCATCCTACATGCTTCCATCTCCGGTAGCAGTGCTGACAGCCCTGTTTGGCGATCTGCCAACCATACTTTTCCATGCGAAATTCACTTTGCTGGAATCCTTTTACGGACTTCTCATTGGAATCGCGCTGGCATTTGTGTTTGCAACTATGATGGATCGGTTCCGTGTAATGGATCAGGCATTTTATCCGATCATGATCATTACGCAGACCATACCGACCATTGCCATTGCGCCAATTCTGGTGCTTTGGATGGGATTTGGAATGGCACCGAAGATCACTCTGGTTGTGATCACCACTTTTTTCCCAATTACAATCGGACTGCTGGATGGATATAAAAGTGTGGATCCGGATGCCATTCGTCTGATGAAGGCCATGGGAGCCAGCCGGGCACAGATTTTCCGCCATGTGAAATTTCCAGGTGCTTTGCCCCAGTTTTTTTCCGGGCTGAAAATATCTGCTTCCTATGCAGTTGTAGGAGCAGTTGTTTCTGAGTGGCTGGGTGGATTTAACGGACTTGGTGTTTATATGACCCGTGTAAAAAAAGCATATTCTTTTGATAAAATGTTTGCAGTCATTATCTTCATTGTGATCATCAGCCTTTTACTTCTTCTGGCAGTAAATATTGTCAGCCGGATCACAATGCCATGGCTGCAGGTAGAAAAGGAGAAAAATCATGAATAAGAATCTGAAAAAAGTAATCGCACCAGTTGCAGCGGCAGCTATGGTGTTTGCAGTTCCTACAGGTGTATACGCAGAAGATGGTGCGCAGGAGAAAATCACATTCTGCCTGGACTGGACACCGAATACCAACCACACCGGACTTTATGTAGCACAGGCAAAAGGCTACTACGAAGAAGCTGGTCTTGATGTGGAAATCGTTCAGCCACCGGAAAATGGTGCAGCCTTATGTGCGCAGCAGGTCAGGCTCAGTTTGCGATCGAGGCCCAGGATACCATGGCTGCTTCCCTTGCACTTGACGAGCCTCTTGGAATCACAGCAGTTGCAGGAATCATTCAGCACAACACCTCCGGAATCCTTTCCCGAAAAGGTGACGGAATTGATAAACCAGCCGGACTTACCGGAAAAACCTATTCCACATGGGATTCCCCAATCGAGCTTGCTATGCTGGAAAATGTTGTAAACGGCGACGGCGGAGATTTCAGTCAGGTTACCCTGATCCCTAATGATATTACAGATGAGCCAGCAGCACTTGCTGCCAATCAGACGGATGCCATCTGGGTATTCCAGGGCTGGGGCGGAATCAATGCTGACGTAGAAGGTGTAGACTGCGACTATTTTGCATTCTCTGATATCAATCCTGTATTTGACTACTACACACCGGTTATCATTGCAAATAACGACTATCTTGCTGAGAATCCGGATCAGGCGAAAGCATTTATGGAAGCAACTGCAAAGGGATATGAGTTTGCAGCAGAGAATCCGGATGAGGCAGCACAGATCCTCATTGACGGCGATAATACAGGCTCTCTGAAGGATGCTGAAGATCTTGTAAAGAAGAGCCAGGAATTCCTTTCCACAAAATACATTGACGATGCAGAAAGCTGGGGCGTAATTGATGCAGACAGATGGAATGCATTCTACAAATGGCTGTATGAGAACCAGCTTTGCGACAAGGATCTTACTGGAGTCGGATTTTCTAACGAGTATCTTCCACAGTAAGGAATGAAAGAGAAAGAAATTAACGCATAGAGCTATTCTGCTAGGAAAATTTACCCCAATTTTTGCGGAAAATGGAACTGGTTATGGAAGTAGCGCTGTGTATAAGGAACGAATATGTCATCAGAACAAAATAAAGTAATTTTACGAGCAGAACATATTTCAAAAACATACGGTGAAAAAAAGGTTTTAGAGGACATTTCCATTTATCTGGAGCAGGGGGAACTGGTTTCCCTTCTGGGAGTCAGCGGTTCCGGAAAGACCACATTGTTCAATGTGCTTTCCGGTATTATCCCGCCTGATGAAGGAAAGGTCTATCTGAAAGATCAGGATGTGACTTCCACACCTGGAAGCATCAGCTACATGCTGCAGAAGGATCTTCTCCTTCCTCACAAGAAAGTGATCGACAATGTAGCACTTCCCCTTGTACTGAAAGGCGTGAAGAAAGCAGAAGCCAGGGAAAAGGCCAATCCGCTTTTTGCAGAATTTGGTCTGGAAGGCACCCAGTATCAGTATCCAAGCCAGCTGTCCGGCGGTATGCGACAGCGTGCGGCTTTGCTTCGAACTTATTTAAGTTCCAGCGGAGTTGCCCTTCTGGATGAGCCTTTCAGTGCACTGGATACATTGACAAAGGCCAGCGTGCATAAATGGTATCTGGAAGTTATGCAGCATATTGATCTGTCTACCTTGTTTATCACCCATGATATTGATGAGGCCATTCTTTTGTCCGACCGGATTTACATTCTGAACGGAACTCCGGGAACCATCAAAGATGAGATCGTGATCCAGGAGAGAAAACCCAGGGCAGCGGATTTTGCATTGTCAGAAGAATTTTTGGAATATAAGAGACGGATTATCAGTAAGCTATAGTTTTTTTGGTTGATGAAAATAAAACTTCCCGGCAGGTTTCATACTTTTGAGTTTGAGCGCTCAGAAGCAGAAGCCTGCCGGGATCTTTTTATATAAAATATCCAGTTGACTTGCTATTGTGAAGCGGACACAAAAATGATACTATTAGTACTATAACTAAGAAGGAGAAAAGTGTAGGATGAGGAAAAATGAAAAAAGAAATGGAAAAGCACTGCTTCCTATAGTAGTGTTTGTTGTTTTGTATCTGGGGCTTGGCATATTATTTGAGTATGGCCTGGATATCGAGATGGGATTTTATAAAATCCCCGTTGTTGTAATATTTCTGGTTGCATTACTTGTTGCCTGTATACAGAACCGCGAGCTTAAATTGAATGATAAGCTGGAAGTTATGGGGATTGGAATCAGTGATCCTAACATTATTACAATGATCATAATTTTTATGCTGTCAGGTATTTTTGTAGGTATAGTCGGAAGAACATCTGCAAACAGTGTTGCATATTTTATTTTGTCACTGGTTCCGCCTCAGTTTGCAGTTGTTGTGCTTTTTGTGGTCAGCTGTTTTGTTTCTCTTGCAATGGGTACCTCTGTAGGAACAATTACACTGATCGTTCCAATTGGAGTTGCAGTAGCAAGGGTATCCGGATTTGCACTGCCGGTTTGTATTGGTTCCGTCATGAGCGGCGCCATGTTTGGAGATAATCTGTCATTTATATCAGACACAACCATTGCTGCATGTAATGGACAAGGCTGTGAAATGAAAGATAAATTTAAGGAGAATTTCTTTATTGCACTGCCAGCTGCTATTGCCAGCATTATTATTCTGCTGGTTTTGTCTGTGAAAAATTATAATGGTGGATTCATCGAAGAAAAATATGATTTAATACAGATCATTCCTTATATTCTGGTTCTTATAGGTGGAATCATCGGATTTAATGTATTTTTCGTGCTGATTACAGGTATTCTAAGTGGCTCAGTTATTATGATTGCAACAGGAATGATAGCACCCACAGACCTGATCGGAAATATGGGAACCGGTGCTGCCGGGATGTTTGAAACCAGTATGGTTGCGATTCTGGTAGCTGCAATCTGTGCCCTGATCAAGGAGTATGGTGGATTTTCCGCTTTATTATACTGGATAAAGAAAGTGTTTAAAGGAAAAAAAGGCGGGCTCCTGGGAATGGGACTGTTAGTTGGGCTAATGGATATTGCAACTGCCAATAATACAGTTGCGATCGTTATGGCGAACCCGATTGCAAAGGAAATGTCAAAGGATTACGGTATCAGCGCCAGAAAAGCTGCTTCTATCCTGGATACATTTTCCTGTATTTTTCAGGGGATTTTACCATACGGAGCGCAAATGCTGGTTGCTGTTTCTGCTGCAGCCAGTTTAGGAGAAGTGGTCAGCGCATTTGATATACTTCCAATGCTGCTGTATCCTTATATGCTGCTGCTTAGTTCACTTGCTTTTATATTTACCATGAAAGTTCCGGATGGCAGACAGTGAATGGAGAAGCCTAAGCCTGTGCTCACACATACCTATCTGCTCTGCAGAATTGAGGAAGCGTATGAGCTCTTTGAAAATAAGAGAGATGGCGTGATCAAAGTGGCTGTGGAATGCTGAATAAAATCCGCAATCTGCACGCCCACTTTGTGGTATATTCTACCCGAATTCGGTTGCTGCCCGCTATGGCGCCCTCATCCGGATAAAATCTCCCACAAATTGTGACGCACATCTTGCAGAAAGCCTTTTTCAAACACTTGCAAGTAAATTATTACCTATAAAATAGTAATAAATTCTGTGAAAATTGTGCAATAGTAATGATTCGTATATTGTGAAGCGGGCATAAAAATGATACTATCATTATTATAAAAAAGCAGGAGGTAAGTGCGTGATGAAGAAACTTACAACAGCAAAAATCTGGCAGTTTGCAGCAGGTCAGTTTGGATGGGCAATGTTGTCCGGAATCATTTCAAACTGGCTTGTG
The DNA here is from genome assembly GCF_003480145.1 of Ruminococcus sp. AM42-11. Taxonomy (NCBI): domain Bacteria; kingdom Bacillati; phylum Bacillota; class Clostridia; order Eubacteriales; family Oscillospiraceae; genus Ruminococcus; species Ruminococcus sp. AM42-11. The sequence goes on from NZ_QUIO01000051.1 coordinate 18,500, forward strand.
TATTTTTATCAGCCAGATGAAACCGCCATCAGCCAGGGGCAGAACGTATTTATTCCACAGGGACTGGTGGTGCTTGGCATTTTCACTATTATCGGAGGAATCACAGCTTTCGGAAGAATTTTTGATGCTTTCACAGATCCTATGATCGCGTCCTGGTCAGACCGGTGTACGTCCAAAAATGGACGGCGAATTCCGTTCCTGAAATGGGCGTCCCTGCCTCTGGCATTTTCCACAGTGTTAGTGTTCTGGTCCCCGATCAATGAGAAAAGCTGGCTCAATGCAGCGTTTTTATTGGTGATGGTTCTGGCCTATTACCTTTCCATTACAGCTTATTGCACACCGTATAATGCCTTGATTCCGGAGCTGGGACACACCCAGAAGGAGCGGCTTAACATTTCTACGGTGATTTCCTTTACATTCATTGCAGGAACTGCAGTTGCATACCTGGCACCAACTATCTGGGGTGCATTTATCCCGGCATTTGGACGTGTTGGCGCCATCCGTGTCACCTTCACGCTGATGGCAGTGGTGGCATTTATCTGCATGCTGATACCGGTATTTTGCATTCGTGAAAAGGATTACGTGGACACAGTTCCAGCAAAAGAGTCTGCTTTTCGCTCCCTGACTGCTACGTTTAAGAATGGAGAATTTTGTAAATTTGTGGGCTCCGATATTTTTTACTGGATCGCCCTTACCATGTTTCAGACAGGTCTGCCTTTCTTTGTGACCAGCCTTCTGAAGCTGCCGGAGACGATGACAACCCTGTATTTTGTGGGGATGACAGCATTGTCTTTGGTATTTTACATTCCGGTAAATAAGCTTACCCCGAAGCTGGGTAAGAAAAAGATGATCCTATTTGCATTTGCTGTATTCAGTCTGGCTTATTTCTATACAGGATTTATGGGAAAAATGAGCTTTATTCCGGAAACCGTACAGGGACTGATCCTGACGGTGGTGGCAGCGCTGCCGATGGCAATTTTTGGAATTTTGCCCCAGGCGGTTGTGGCAGATATCGCTCAGAGCGATTCTATCACATCCGGAAGCAACCGGGAAGGAATGTTTTATGCAGCAAGAACCTTTGCATTCAAACTTGGCCAGAGTCTTTCCATGCTGATCTTTACTGCTGTTTCTACCATCGGAACAGGAGACGGAACAGGTTATAGAATCGCAGCCTTTGGCGCAGCGGTGTTCTGTATGGTGGGCGGAATTATTCTGGTGTTTTATAATGAGAAGAAGATTAATGGGATTATTGGGGGGATAGTAATAAAGTATTAAGCTCTCGTAAATTGTAACACACATGTCGCAGTATATCTTTTTTTTAGATACTTTTGAATGAGTTGTGTTATCAGGAATTTGTGAATCGTGATGATTGTTTTTTATGATTTTATAAGCTGCTTGTAAAAGGAGTTTTGGAATGAAAATGATACAGGAAAACGAATATTTAGATACTATGAAAAATGAAGTGGAACCTTATTTAAAGGTCCATTGCCGGGAGGGATACATTCCCGGAGCAGAAGACATTTACCATGGGAAAAATGGAATTACGGGAAAAATCCATGTAAAGCGTTATCTGGCAGAGAATCCTGTGGGGGTGGTGGTGATCAGTCATGGTTTCACAGAAGGCGCACCAAAATATGAGGAGTTGATTTACTATTTTTTACAGGCTGGCTATCACGTATACATGCCAGAACATATGGGACACGGTCAAAGCTACCGTCTGGCAGCAGATCCTTCATTGGTACATATTGATATCTGGAAGCGGTATGTAAGGGATTTTTTGAAAGTATGCCACGAAATCAAAAGGGCATACCCGAAGCTGCCCGTGAACCTTTTGGCCCACTCCATGGGCGGTGCAATCGGCGTAATCGCCGCAGCCTGGGAACCCACTCTTTTTCATAAAGTGATATTAAGCTCGCCTATGATCAAACCGCTCACCGGAGGTGTGCCCTGGCCGTTGACCGTACTGATCGCCCATGCAGAATGCTTTTGGGGAAAGGAAGAGTCCTATGTCTTAGGCCAGAAACCTTACGACGGAACCGACACCTTCCAAACCAGCGCCGGCACCTCTGAACCTAAATTTATAAGGTACAACGATCTGAGAAAAGAAAAACAGTTTCTCCAGACCTGTGCACCATCCTATGGCTGGCTGAAAGCCTCCATAAAAATGAGCTGGTATTTAAGATACCACGGCTGGAAGATGCTCCAGTCCCCACTCCTTATTTTTCAGGCCGAAAAAGACGATTTCGTATCCGTCCGCGCACTTCAGAAATTCGCAGCGAAAATCAGAAAGCGCGGTGCTGTCCCCTGCGAGTATGTTTACATGCCCGGGACGAAGCATGAGATATATTGTGGCGGGGATGAGACGATGGAAGTTTATTGGGATATAATAGAAAAGTTTTTAGGTTAGTGTAGCTTTTATTACTATGAGCGGTATCACTCCATTGCTTCAGATACTGAAAAAGAAATATTCCAGGTGAAATTCATTACTAATTTGCGAAAAATTGTTGAATCAGGAGAGAAAAGAGCACTCTTGATTTCTGCAACAGGAGCACATATTATATTAATGACAGGACGAAAAGCCTTGATTTAAAAGGTATTCGGGCCTGTCTTTTCAATTTTATAAAAATGTATGGGCGAAAAAATGATGAGAGGTGAGGGGAGATTGAAAGATATATAAAAAGACATCAGTTCGGATCGGAAAGCGAAGGTAAATAAACGCAAGTATTATGATGAAAGAATATACAATCTCTTTTTTGTATGTTACTATTGATGAAAACAGATTAATATTTACTCTAGATCGGGGAAAGCCAAATGAACTATAAAAATGTAAAAATAGATAAAACAGCTAAGATCGCGAGGCAGACCGTAATCATCGGTGATGTAACAATCGGCCGTGACAGCTGTGTGCTATACTACAGCGTAATCCGCGGAGACGACGCATCAATTGTAATTGGCGAGGAAACTAACATCCAGGAAAACTGCACGATCCACGTCAGCCGAGGCCTGCCAGTCTATATTGGAAATAATGTCACAATCGGCCACAATGCCGTAATCCACAGCTGCACAATTGGGGAGCGCACTTTAATTGGAATGGGCGCCATAATTCTTGACGGAGCCAAAATCGGCAGCGACTGCATCATCGGCGCTGGAAGCCTCGTCACCAAAAACACCATTATTCCAGACGGCTCCTTGGTAATGGGAAGTCCTGCTAAGATTAAGAGAAATCTTACATGGGAAGAGAAGATTGGGATTGTGGAGAATAGTAAGGAATATGTGAGTGTGGCGGAAGAAATGTGGAAGCAGGGAGTGTTATAAACAAATGAGCAAAATTGATGAAATGCGATCCGGTTTTGAAACTGCATATATAGACGGGGCTGTTGCATCTGGTAGTACATATCGTCCTAGATTTGTATCAAACAATTACAAAAAAGGGAAAAAGGTTCTTTCATCCATAGAAGATGAGCTTTTGACATGCGACCGTTTTCAGATTAGTGTAGCTTTTATTACTATGAGCGGTATCACTCCATTGCTTCAGACACTAAAAGAACTTGAAAAAAGAAATATTCCAGGTGAAATTCTGACTACTAATTATCTGAATTTCAGCGAACCAAGAGCTTTGGAGAAACTTAATTCATTATCTAACATTACTTTGAAAATGTTCGATGTAGAAAGAGCAGCCGAAGGCTTCCATACAAAGGGATATATTTTTAAAAAAGACGAAATATATCGCATTATAATTGGAAGCTCCAATATCACCAGCGCCGCACTTACCAGCAATCGTGAATGGAATACCAAGCTGCTTTCAACAGAACAAGGCGAAATGGCGAAAGAAATTGTTGACGAGTTCAAGGAATTATGGAATTCATCTTATGCTTTATCTTATGATGAGTTTTACGAAAATTATAAAGAACGCTATAAGATAACCAAACATCAAAGAGAAATTGCAAAAGAACAAGAGATTACCTCAATTGAATGCTATAAACTGAAACCGAATAGTATGCAGGTGAAATTTATTACCAATCTTCGGAAGATTGTAGAATCAGGAGAGCGAAGAGCACTCTTGATTTCTGCAACAGGAACAGGAAAAACTTTTGCATCGGCCTTTGCGATGCGAGAATTAGGTTTTAAAAGAGTGTTATTTTTAGTACACAGATTAACGCTTGCGAAACAAGCTCTTGCATCTTTTCAAAAAGTATTTGGCGATAAAAAATCGATGGGAATTGTTGGTGCTGGATATAGCAGTTATGAAAAAGATTATATATTTGCAATGGTACAAACTCTTCATAAAGATGAAAACCTCAGGAAATTTACTAAGGAAGAATTTGATTGTATTATTCTTGATGAGGCACATCATAGTCTTGCAGATACATACCAGAGGATAATGGGGTATTTTAAACCAAAGCTTTTTCTTGGAATGACTGCAACACCTGATAAAAGAGAATCCGATGATTTGTCCAATAACGTATATGAACTTTTTAACCATCAAATCGCTTATGAGATAAGATTACAACAGGCCCTGGAAGAAAATTTGCTATGTCCATTTCACTATTTTGGAATCAGTGATATTTCTTTGTTGACAGAGGATCAGGTTAATGCACGAAATATATCTGAAGAAGATTTTGGAAAACTTACTAGTGATGAACGTGTAAGACATATAATTGAACAAGCATGTTATTATGGGTATAGTGGAGAAAGGGTAAAAGGACTTATCTTTTGTAGTAGAAATAGAGAATGCGAGAAGCTTTCAGAAAAATTTAATGAATTAGGCTACAGAACTGTTGCACTGAGCGGGGGCAATAGCGATAAAGAACGTGAAAATGCTTTTGAACGTCTTGCCATGAATGAAGAAGATGCAACAAATGAGATACAACCATTGGATTACATTTTTTCTGTTGATATTCTCAATGAGGGTGTGGATATTGTAGAAGTGAATCAGGTTATTATGCTACGTCCTACGCAGTCACCCATTGTATTTATTCAACAGCTTGGTCGAGGTCTTAGAAAGACAAAGAATAAGGAATATGTAGTAATTCTTGATTTTATTGGAAATTATAATAATAACTTCATGATTCCAGTAGCGCTTTCTGGTGATAGAACATATAATCCCGATACGATGCGAAAATATGTCATTTCTGGAAATAGTACAATACCTGGGAGTTCTACAGTCCATTTTGATGAAATATCGAAGGAAAAAATTTTTAGCTCTATCGACGGAATGAAAGGAATGAAATCCATTATAAGGGAAAGCTATATTTCTTTGAAAAATAGAATTGGAAGAATTCCTTTATTGTTTGATTTTTATGAACAGGGTGAGGTTGATCCACTTGTTATTATCAAAGAATATAAGTCGTATTGGCAGTTTATGGAAGTTGTTGAAAAAAATAATTATTCCAGTAAACTAAGCACTCATGAAAAGTTAATTTTAGACTATTTATCAAAAACAATTTTAAGTGGTGTACGACCAAATGAATTATATATTTTGGAAAAACTACTTACAAAGCAAAACTTTTCTGCTAATGAACTTCAAACAGAATTAAAGTTGCAATTTGATTGTATGGTAACAGAGAAAGAGATTGATGAATCTGCAAAAGTTCTTCAGGGGTATTTTACAAGTAAGGATGAAGAATATCAGAAATATAAAGAAATTGGTATTTTGAAATATGATGAAAGCAAGCTAATACAGGTGTACTCAAGCTATGTACATTGTTTGAAACATATGGAATTTAATGTTCAGATAAGAGATATTATCAATGTCGGCTTGGCAAGGTATAGGGATAAATTTGCTAGTGGAAAGGCAGAAAAAACACCATTTGTTTTATATGAGAAATATTCCAGAAGAGATGTAAGTCTTCTTATGAATTGCGGGAAAGATATATCATCCACAATGTACGGAATGAGTCGTATTGCTGATGACGTGTTTATTTTTGTTACATATCATAAAGCGGAAGCAGAAGATGGAAAAAATTATGTAGATGGAAAGCCTGACTATGCCGATGCTTTTGAAGATAATTTGGTATTCAGATGGGATTCTCAGATCGGAAAAGATAATAATAGTCCATATATGAAAAAGGTTTTAAGTGCTCTAAGGAAACATCTTTTAGTAAAGAAAAACGATGCTGAAAAAAATTTTTACTATATGGGACAATTTGATGTAATAGAATCCGTAAATAGTGAAAAAGAAGACAACAGTGGAAAAATGAAGCCAATTGCTAAAGTCAAAATGAAAATGCATTATCCAGTACGTGAAGACTTGCTTAGATATTTGCAGAGTAACATTTTAAAGGAGAACAGAACGATATGAAAGTAATTCGAGTGGTTGCAGCAGTAATTTGTGATTCAATGAAACATAAAACGCAGATCTTTTCTACAGCCCGGGGATATGGAGAATTTAAGGGTGGATGGGAATTTCCTGGTGGAAAAATAGAACAAGGTGAAACTCCACAAGCGGCGGTTGTACGTGAAATCAGAGAAGAACTTGATGTAATAGTCAAAGTTGGTGATTTAATTACTACAATAGAATATGATTATCCAACATTTCATCTTTCTATGGATTGTTTCTGGTGTGAGATTGTTAGTGGAGATATTAAATTGAAAGAGCATGAGGCTGCAAGGTGGTTAACAAAAGAAATGCTTGGGGATGTGGAATGGTTGCCTGCGGATGTGACAGTGGTAGGCAAAATTGGGGAAGATATGAATTAGTCTGTAAAAAGGGATAAATTAAACATCTTTGTTGAAATAAAATTAGGTATGCAGAATATTTAGTACATGGTCAATTAAAAATGACAAATTCTAGCGTCCTTTATTCTGTAGATAAAGTTTTATATAGCTAATTCTTTAGGGAATATAGTTGTTAAGCGAGAAAATTGGATGGTACAATTATAATATTAGTAGTTGAGAATAGAACATTGTATAAAAATACAGGAAGGAGGGGAACTATTGGATCAATTAGAATTAATAGATTGTGTAAGTACTGCTGGAATTGATAGTTTACGCGGATTTTCGTATCAAATCAAGGTATTTCTTTTATATCTTGCTACGATACGAGAAAATGAACAAGTAGAATATGAAACGGTAGATGACGTAAGTATTCAAAGTTTAAATGAAAGTAATTTTGATGAAAAATGTAAGGGGTATATGTTTTTTAATAAAGATGCTAATACTTATAGTGCTATTCAAGTGAAAAGAACAAGTATTACAAAAGCTGTTGCAAAAAACATTTTTCTAAATTGGATATTGTTGCAAAACAGAGGAGATGTTGAGGAATACATAGTTTTCACAGAGGACGCTTATCAAAATACCGATGATATTTTTGAGATTGATTGTGATAATTTTTTTGAGGAGATTCAAGAGTCCAAAAAACGTAAAGATGCATTGATTACAAAAGTAAAATCCATGGTTGGGGGTGATAAGGACAAATTTATTAACATTATAAAAGAAATAAAAAATCACCACAAATTTAGAAGTATAGAAAATATTGATGATGAAATTCGTCAAGCATATTCTTCTATTTTTATGAAAGGTGGAGTTGCTGATTCAATTTATAATTTGCGAATTAATGAACTTCACAATTTTATTATAAAAAATTTGTTCGCATGTTTAGAAAAAAGAAAGCCATATGTGTGTACTTACAGCAAGTTTATACAAGAGGCGGAATTAATATGTAATAGAATTACAAATGAAAAAATAGAGTTGAGCTATCCAAACTATATTAAAACCAATCCTATTCGAATGAATGAGTTAGTGGGAACTAGGGAGTACAAGCAATTACAATATTGTGGGTTATTAGAATCAGCGTTGAAACTTAATTTGGGATATAGGCAATATTATCAACAGTATAGGCTTATGAATTTAGAAAATGGAAAAGTAGAAAATATGGATAATATAGAAATAACCTCTTTTGAAAATTTTATTCAAACGAAAGATAAAGTTCAAGCGGATAATAATGACACACCTAGAAATAGATTTGAAGAAACAAAAAAGTGTAGTAATTCATATGCTTCGACAGAACAAATAAGGTATGGTGCACTAATTTATTTAACAGGAGAAAATATAGAAAAAGATATGAAAATATCATGGAAGGATGATGAAAATGAGGCAAACTAGTATTGATGCTGAAGTTATTCAATTAAGTGCATATTGTGATATAGTTGTTGGAATTCTGAATTGTACAGAACAAATGTCAATCAATAAAGTAGTGGTTTTTTCTTATATATTAAAGAAAAATAAATTCTATAGACATAAAGTGTTTACGGCAAATTCAAAAATAAATATTGTAATAAAGGCATTAACTCTATTAAATGGATTGCGAGAT
>NZ_QUIO01000052.1:0-25950 GCF_003480145.1 Ruminococcus sp. AM42-11
AAACAGATCAAATCCGCCGAAGCCTCAATGAAATGTTTCCCGTTCGACTTGCATGTGTTAAGCACGCCGCCAGCGTTCATCCTGAGCCAGGATCAAACTCTCTGATAAAATGTTTGATTCACTCAAGACAACCAACTAGCTTAGTTATCTCTCGTCATTACTGTTATAAAAAGTTCATTCTTTTGAATGATGATTCGTTAAGAATTTTCGAGAATCGTATGTGTTTCACTGTTTAGTTATCAAGGTTGTTTCGCTGTTGTTTTCAAAACAGCTTGTTCATATTATCACATGTTCAAGTGTTTGTCAACAACTTTTTTGAACTTCTTTTGATTGAGAAATTCAAAACGGAGAAGGAGGGATTTGAACCCTCGCGCCGCTATTAACGACCTACTCCCTTTCCAGGGGAGCCCCTTCGGCCAGCTTGGGTACTTCTCCAAATTGCCCTACTTACTAAGTAAGTTCTTCATTAAATTGTTTGCTCTCTTGCGACAGCTTGTTTAGTATAACTGATGTTTCTTTATTTGTCAAGCACTTTTTAATTTTATTTTTTAAGTGTTTAACAAGCGGAGAGAGTGGGATTCGAACCCACGCGCCCTTGCGGACAAACGGTTTTCAAGACCGCCTCGTTATGACCACTTCGATATCTCTCCATATATAATAATCAAACCAAAAACGCTTTGCACATCAGGAGTTGTCCTTCACTCAAGAGGTTGTCTCTGTCAGTGCAAAACGTATTCTATCATTAAAACCTTTTTGTGTCAACAAGATTTTTTATTTTTTTCAAAAATTCATTCAATATCTCAAAAAAGCCTCTGCAATCGCCAGATCTTCTGGTGTAGTGATCTTGATATTCTGGTAGGATCCCTCCACAAGAAGGATCTTGGTTCCAGTCTCCTGCTCCACTACCATTGCATCATCTGTTACCCCTGTCATGTCCTTTTTGCGTATGCTTTCATAAGCTCCGCGAATCAGATCATATGAAAATATCTGAGGAGTCTGAATATTCCATACAATTTTACGATCTGGAGTCTCTTTAATATAGCCTGACGAGTCTGCCAGTTTCACAGTGTCCTTGGAGGGCATGCCCATTACACACGCATTGGTTCGCTTCACGGCCTCATATCCTCTTTGAACCATCTCTTCTGTGATAAATGGTCTTGCACCGTCATGAATGTACACGTAATCTGTATCCTGACAGCATAATAGTCCTGCATACACAGAATCATAACGCTCTTTTCCTCCTGCTGTCACCTTGCGCACCTTGGAAAAGCCATATTTTTTTACAATTTCCTGCTCACAGTAAGAAATCATCTCTTCCCCCGTCACCAGAATAATATCCTGGATCAGCGGACTCTCCTGAAAACAATGCAGGGAATAATACAGAACCGGCTTCCCTCCTATTTCCAGAAACTGCTTCTGTATTTTGCTATGCATTCTTTTGCCCTGGCCTGCCGCCAGAACGATTGCCGTACATCTGCCCTGCTCCATTATCTCTCTCCCAGTTTCAGGTTAGGAACTGCATTTAAGTCCCATCCATGGCGTGTTCCTTTGATATATTCGTAATAAGCTGCCACGCCGATCATCGCCGCATTGTCTGTACAAAAAATAGGTGACGGACGATAGAACTTATAGCCCCTCTTTTCACAAGCCTTAGTCATAGCTTCTCTCAAAGCTCCGTTGGACGCAACCCCGCCTGCAATAGCAATCTTATCCATGTGATAATCTTTGGCAGCAAGCATTGTGTGCTCCACAAGTACTTCTACCACAGACTTCTGGAAAGAAGCCGCAAGGTCGGCACGATTGATCTCTTCGCCCTTCATCTGGGCATTGTTAATATAGTTCAATACAGCAGATTTCACGCCACTGAAGCTAAAATCATAAGGACAGTCTCCTAATTTTCCTTTCGGGAAAACAATGGCGTCCGGATTTCCCTCTCTTGCCAATTTATCTACCTTTGGTCCACCTGGATAACCCAATCCGATTGCACGGGCAACTTTATCAAAAGCTTCTCCCGCAGCATCATCTCTGGTGCGTCCCAGGATTTCAAATTCTCCATAGTCTTTTACGATTACAAGATGTGTGTGTCCGCCGGACACGATCAGACAAAGGAACGGCGGTTCCAGATCCGGATGTTCAATATAGTTGGCAGAAACATGTCCTTCTATATGATGCACTCCAACAAGAGGAAGCTTTTTCGCATATGCAATGGCCTTCGCCTCAGCTACGCCCACAAGAAGAGCACCTACCAGTCCAGGACCATAAGTAACGCCAATTGCATCCAGATCATCCAGAGTCACATTCGCCTCGGAAAGTGCCTCTTCGATCACCTGATTGATCTTCTCAATATGTTTACGTGAAGCGATTTCCGGCACAACACCTCCATACAGAGTGTGAAGCGCAATCTGGGAAGAAATCACATTTGATAATATAGTCCTGCCGTTTTTTACTACAGAAGCTGCAGTTTCATCACAGGAACTTTCTATTGCAAGAATGAATGTATCTTTCATTTTTTAATCCTCTTCGAAATTCATTTCCATTGTTTTTCCGTCTTTGCCTGGATAAGCTTTTGGGAAAATATCCCGCACCATGTCCATATATTCATCTGGACGGATCAGAGACGGACTGTAATGAGTCAGCCACATTTCCCCTACATCAGCCTGCTTCGCCAGAGTAGCAGCTTCACGGAATGTCATGTGCTTATAGCCTTTTGCCTTCTCCAGCTTGTCATCCTCGCCGTACATTCCTTCGCAGATAAAAAGGTCTGAGCCAGACGCATTTTTCAAAATTGACTCGGTGGGTCTGGTATCTGTAGTGTAAGTAACCTTCAGTCCCTTTCTCGCAGGTCCCAGAACCATATCCGGAGTATATGTCACATCATCGGCTTCAATAGTCTGGCCTTTCTGCAGAGGATTCCAGTATTTCAATGGGATTCCCTGCTCACGGGCACGCTCCGGGGAAAATTTCCCCTGACGGAGTATCTCCAGTGAATATCCATAACAAAGTACATTGTGGTTTACCTTAAAAGCCGTGATCCTGTAACCATTAATCTCAAATACCTGTTCAGGTCCGTTAATCTCGATAAATTTCAGTTCAAAAGGAAGCTCCGGTGCGATCACGCGAAGTGCGTTCACTACCCTCTCAAGACCTTTCGGACCAATCAAGGTAAGCGGTTCTGTGCGCTCTGCATTCCCCATTGTAAGAAGAAGACCAGGAAGTCCGCTGATGTGATCTCCGTGATAATGGGTAAAACAGATCACGTCAACAGGCTTAAAGCTCCATCCTTTTTCCTTAATTGCCACCTGAGTTCCTTCGCCGCAGTCAATAAGAAGACTGTGGCCGTTATACCGGGTCATCAGAGCAGTGAGCCATCTTCTTGGAAGTGGCATCATACCTCCGGTTCCCAGCAGACAAACATCTAACATATATTAAAATATCCTCTTTTCTTTATTCTCCCAAAACGTGTTTTCCAAATGCCTTCCGAAGCAATCTTATAACAACATTTTTCAAACATGCTCCAGAGCAGGCTTGAAAAATGCTTTCTGCAAGATGTGCGTCACAATTTGTGGAAGATTTTGCCCGGATGAGGGCGCCGTAGTGGGCTACGGCAACCGAATTCGGGTGAAATCTACTGCAAAGTGGGGCGTGCAGATTGCGGAAATGATTTTTCAAACATGCTCTAGGAAAGTTTAACACAAGCAGTTTCCTAAAACAAGAGTCAGGTCTTCCCAATATGGAAAATCATTCAGAAATTATTAAGATGAAGCCGCTTGACAAACCGCTTACAATGTGCTTTCATAATTTGAACTTAACATTTGTTGCTGTTTTAAGCTCAGCAACAGAAAGGAATTATTATGATTTTCTGCAGCAAGCCTCAAAAATTCACCTGGCGAAACGCCATTACTCTGCTGCTTCTTCTGACAGCTGGCAGCATTCTCATCTTACTTCTGATACCTTCCGGTTCCTGGTTTGGCTCCGAGACAGACTGGTATTCCCAGCATGTAACCATTGCTGATTATATGAGAAAAAATTTTTATGCAACAGGAAGCCTGTTTCCGGACTTCACCGGACTTGGAGGCGGAACCAATTTCTTTTCCCTCTCCTACTACGGATTTATGCGCCCGGATGTACTGATTTCCTATCTTTTTCCCCATGTGGAAATGGAATGGTTTATTCAGGGATATGCAATATTTGAAATCCTGCTTGGAGGCGGACTTCTTTATTACTGGCTGCACAGGAAGGGTTTTTCGGATTTTACCAGCTTTGCATGCGGCTTTTTTTATCTTAGCGCAAACTGCTTTTTCCAGGCGCACAGACAGATCATGTTTGTGAATTATCTGCCATTTCTTTTACTGGCTTTCCTCTGCCTGGACCGGATTTTTGAGCACCAGGAACAGGACGTGTACCACATCCGTCCCCATATCGGACTGATCCTTTCCCTGTTTTTCTGCATTTTGCATAGCTTTTACTTTTTCCCATCCTGCTTTCTGGCATGCATCCTTTATATCAGCCATCTGCTGCCGGAGCATCTGAAAAATGTACCCGCCAGAATGCAGAAAAAACAAAAATGCAAAATATGGTGGAACTATATTGTGGACGTGTCTTTTGCCGTATCCATGAATCTCTTTCTCCTGCTTCCCACCGGTCTTTCCATCCTTGGAAATAAAAAGGATACCGGTGATTCCACTTCCCTGTTAAAAATCCTGGGAGTGAACCCCACACTGGACAGCATCCTATACAGTCCTTACGGCTGCGGACTCACTCTTTTTTGTCTGTATGCACTGTTTCTGTGCATACGGGAAAAGAAAACCCGAAAGCTGGCAATTGCTGTTTTTGTACTGCTGTTTTTTGACATTTTTTACTGGATTTTAAACGCCACTTTATATGTAAGGCCCAAATGCCTGATCCCATTTCTGCCTTTGATTCTTTACCTGGCTGCACAGGCTCTTGAAGGCCTCCGGCAGAAAAAAATACGCCACAGTCTGCCACTGGCTTTGCTTTGTGCAATTCCGGTTATCGTACAGCTTATTTTCCTTTTACATAATCAGCAGATCCGGCACCTGGTCACAGCTGATCTTGTGCTGCTTCTTGTCTGTGCTTCCCTTGGCGTTTTTCTGGAGGAAAAAGAAATCACGATACCAGTCAGCTGCTGGTGGATAAATCTTGGAGGACTTGTGCTTTTGCTTGCGATTCCTTCTATGCTTTATCTGACAAAAGGACAGGAAGAGCATTACGCCACAATTGCAGACGAGTCCAGAGACTATTTTTCCAGGGAGGATCTGGAGGCGTGCTGTGAAAATCCTCAGGCACGGTTCGATGTGATCGAGCACCCATCCAACAATTCAAACTACGTGATCACCGGGGAGCAAAATAAAAGCACCTTGTATTCTTCTATTTCCAACAGCACTTACAATACATTGGTGTACGATATCCTGCAAATGCCCATCAGCATCCGCAACCGTGTTGCCATGACAGCTGATGTAAATCCTTTTCAGGAATATCTGATGGGCGTCCGGTATATTCAGACAAAAGCAGATAAAGTTCCTGCGGGCTATAAGACCCTTCTGGAAAAAGACGGGCATATACTGGCAGAAAACAGCAATGTGCTGCCTATTGCTTATGGAAGTACGGCTCTGATGACAGAAAGTGAATATGATAAGCTTTCTTCTCCACAGACACTGGATACCATTACCAACCGCACAATTGTGCCGGATTCTCCTGACAATTCAGAGAATGCCAGTGATCTTTCTGCCGCTTTTTTGCCATACGCTTCTCAAATGAAGGAATATTCCCTGCCTGCCGATTTTCTTAATCACAAGACTTCAAAAAAAGATGAAACCGTCCGCCGGGAACTGCCGGAAACACTGCCGGCATCCACTATTCTGCTGCTCTCTTTTGACGTAAAATACAATGGGGAAAAGGATATGTCCATTACCATAAATGGCATCCGAAACCGGCTTTCCGGCTCTGAGGCTCCTTATCCCAACAATAATGATACCTTTTATTATATGATTTCTTCTAATGAGGATATGGATGCTCTGGACATTATGTTTTCCAGAGGAGAATATAAGCTCACAAATATAAAAGCCTACACCCTTCCATTAAGCCTGCTTTCCCATCCGGGGCTGGTAACTTTTCAGGAAAAAGGAATTTCCGGGAAAGAGATTCTAAACGGTAGTATTGATATGCCGAAAGATGGATATTTCGTAACCTCCTATACGTTCTCCAAAGGATACATTGTTTGTGTGGATGGGAAAGAAGCTGCACCGGTACAAGTTAACAAGGCGTTTCTTGGTTTTCCGTTACAAAAAGGGGCGCATGAAATCCAGATTGAATTCCATGCGCCCGGTAAGTCACTTGGGGCTGCACTCAGCTTTGTGGCATTTGCGCTTTTGATTTTCTACAATGTAGCGTATGGGCTCAGGCATAAAATCATGCGATAGACCATGACTGAAGCATGTTTGAAAAAGGCTTTCTGCAAAATGTGCGTCACATTTTGCGAGAATGAGAGGTTCTCACTTATCCACGCGGATGCCTAGTCATAAGCAGAGCATCTTCCACGGGATCCGTATAATATTTCTTGCGGATCCCGTCTTTTGTAAATCCCATTCTTTCATAAAGACGGATGGCAGTCCCGTTGCCTGTACGAACCTCAAGATGGATCGTGGTAACTCCCTGCTGTTCGGCAAGCCGGATCAGACTGTCCATAAGGAAATGCCCAATCCCCTCTTTCTGCCTGTCCGGGCGCACTGCAACATTGGTAATGTCGCCTTCATCCAAAACCATGATCAGGCCACAGTAAGCCAGGATTTCTCCTTTCTCTTCCACTACAAGGAACATGGCATCCTTGCGGGTCAGATAAGTAAAAAATCCCTCTTTCGTCCATGGCGGGGAAAATAATTCGTTTTCAATCTTCATGACCTGATCCAGATCATCTACCAGCATTTCACGAAGAACCATACTCTGACTTCTCCTTTTCTTCTCAGCTGTTTTTTTCAGAAGCTTTCTCTTCCTGCAGCTTCTGGGCGCGCTCACGCTCTGCCTGGGAAACTCTCAGGTATTCTGGAACATGCTCCATAGCAGTCACTACTTTACCCTCTTTCACATAAATCCCGCCAAGGCTGCCACTGCAGCTGCTCTTTGCTTATTCACATGGCAGGTGCAAAAGAATATGGAACCTTCAGGTTCTCCTGGATCATTTTTCCAAAAACAGGCACGCCATCACCAAGGAATACTACCTCTTCCCCTCTCGCATTCAATTTCTCAATCATCTCAGCCATTGGAACTGCCATCTGAGCTTCTACCGTTACCAGCTTATGCTCCTGAAAGCGGTAGATTCCTGTATAAACCTGACTTCTTCTTGCATCCATAATCGGACAGATCAATGCTCTGGAGTCATACAAATTATATGCCAGTGCATCCACAGTAGGAATTTCCACCAGAGGCTTTTTCAACGCAAGACCAAGTCCCTTGGCTGTAGCAGAACCGATACGAAGTCCTGTAAAAGAGCCTGGTCCGGCTGCCACTGCAATGGCATCAATGGTATCCAGATCCAGCTCTGTCATCTTCACCAGCTCGTCCAGCATAGGAAGAAGTGTCTGGGAATGTGTCTTTTTATAATTAACTGTATATTCCGCAATCAGGTTCTCGTCCTCCACTATTGCAACAGAAGCGACGATTCCTGAGCTGTCAAGACCTAAAATCTTCATTTTTACTCCTTACTCTCCCCACTTTTGGAGATTTTCTAATTTTTCTGCCACTTAATCTATTCTGGTAATCCGGTTACTGTGATCTTACGATAATCGAACCCTTTTTCCAGATTTTTCTCAATGGTAATCTCAATGATCTGCTCTGGCAGGATTTCTTCGATCAGATTAGCCCACTCAATGAGGCAGATTCCATTTCCGTAGAAATAGTCATCATAGCCGATCTCTTCCATCTCCTCAATGTCCCCGATCCGGTACACATCAAAGTGGTAAAATGGAATGCGGCCGCTTTCATATTCCTGAATAATGGTAAAAGTCGGACTGTTTACAGGCTCTGTGATCCCCAGTCCCTCTGCCACTCCCTGGGTAAAAACGGTCTTACCTACCCCAAGATCTCCTACCAGTGTGTATACCTGCCCGGGAAGAGCCTTTTCCCCGATCCATTTGCCGAAAGCGAAGGTCTCTTCGGGGCTGAATGTTTCTTTTATCATAACTTTACAACTCCTTTTTACTTGCAGAATTGCTCTTTGCATATTATAATAGAACGAATAACGAAATACAATACTTTTTGAAAAAGGAGATCAAACTATGGCAAATCCAGTTGTTACCATTACTATGGATAACGGAGATGTGATCAAAGCAGAGTTATATCCGGAGATTGCACCAAATACTGTAAATAACTTTATCAGCCTTGTTAAAAAGGGATTTTATGACGGACTTATTTTCCACCGTGTTATCAACGGCTTCATGATCCAGGGCGGCTGCCCGGACGGAACCGGAATGGGCGGTCCTGGATACAGCATCAAGGGTGAATTTGCTCAGAACGGTGTGAAGAACGAGTTAAGACATACCGAGGGCGTTCTTTCCATGGCAAGAGCCATGCATCCGGATTCAGCAGGAAGCCAGTTCTTCATCATGCACAAAAATGCTCCACACCTTGATGGTGCTTACGCTGCTTTTGGTAAAGTGACCGAGGGCATGGATGTGGTAAACCAGATTGCTGAGACTGACACTGACTACAGCGACAGACCACTTGATGAGCAGAAGATCAAATCCATGACAGTTGACACCTTCGGCGTAGATTATCCAGAGCCAGAGAAGTGCTGATCATTCATGCTCTGCAGGCAGACTGTTCCAGAGCATGTTTAAAAGGCTTTCAAAAGAACTTTATCCCTTGCATCTGTGGAATATTTATTTTCACAGATGCAGGGGTTTTTGTTCTCTTTTAATGGTCAAACACCTTTATTTCGCCTTCCACATCTGCGAAATAAAGCTCCTTCTCTTTCTCCATCTTTATACGTCCGCTGGTGGCTTCTGTGATCACCTTCTGGATTCTTCCAACCTGGTCATTTGGAACAAGAAGATGCATGATCACCTTGTCTGTGTACTCCGTGTCAAGAACCGGAAGCTGATTCTCTGCTGCAATATACTGCAGCTTGCCGATAGCTGTGTAATCTGCAGTCAATGCCAGTGAAATCCCATGGTGCTTCTCTATCACCGTACTCTCCCCCAGACCAGCCTGCACTGCTCCGGAATAGGCACGCACAAGTCCGCCGGTACCAAGGAGCACGCCGCCAAAATATCTGGTCACAACTACCGCCACATTATAAATATCTTCCCCCAGTATCACATCCAGCATAGGCCGTCCTGCAGTTCCTGACGGCTCCCCGTCATCGCTGCACCTTGTAAACTCCCGATGTTCTCCAATAGAATAAGCATAGCAATTATGTCTGGCATCCCAGTATTTCTTCTTCATTTCCTCTATGAAAGCAAGAGCGTCCTCCTCTTTTTCCACCAGGCGCACCGTCGCAATAAACCGGGATTTCTTCTCCGTAATCTCCCCCTCGCCTCCTGCATAGATGGTCTTATAATTTTCCAGCATACGGAAACCTCCAAAAACTCATAATAAAATAAAGATAACAGCTTGTTCTTCCTCATTTGCTATAGTGTAACATGAATTGGCTTTTCTTTCCAGTCTTGTAAAAGGATGCTGTTCACCTTACTATTCACTGATACCGTTCCGCGAGGTGTTTTTTGTGAACAAAGTTCACAGAAATATTCGATTTTAGGGTTTATTTACGAACCTGGATTTGATATAATAGAACGGATTATAAAGGAGGTTTATCATGAACTACGGAAAAAAATCGGCCTCTAAGAAACGGAATTCTCTTATTTCCCGCTCGTCCATGATGGGAAAAAGGGCACATGTTTCGTTTATCAGAGTCCTTTTCATCGGCCTGATCGCCCTGTGCGTTGCAGTATCCAGTCTTGGAATTGGTTCCATTCGTGGAATACTTGCAAATACGCCGGACGTAAATGAAGTGGATATCATGCCTCTTGGTTATGCCACTTTCCTCTATGACTGCAATGGTAATCAGATTCGTAAGCTGGCAGCACCTAATGCCAACCGACTTCCGGTTTCCATTGACCAGATTCCGGAGGATCTGCAGCATGCAGTAGTGGCTATCGAGGATGAGCGTTTTTATGAGCATAATGGAATTGATGTAAGAGGTATTCTTCGTGCTGGTGTGAAAGCACTTACTACCGGAAGCTTTTCCGAGGGTGCAAGTACCATTACCCAGCAGCTTCTGAAGAACAACGTTTTCACCAACTGGACCAACGAGTCTACACAGGTAGAGCGATTTACACGTAAGCTTCAGGAGCAGTTCCTTGCCGTTGAGATTGAGAAAAAGATCGGCGACAAGAACGTGATCCTTGAGAATTACCTGAATACCATCAACCTTGGTGCAGGTGCATACGGTGTACAGGCTGCTGCCCGTCAGTACTTTAATAAAGATGTGTGGGATCTGAATCTTTCCGAGTGCGTAACTCTGGCAGGTATCACCCAGGCTCCTACCAAATACAACCCAATCGAGAATCCCAAGGAAAATGCAAAGAGACGTAAAGAAGTTCTTGACCATATGCTGGATCAGGGTTACATCACTCAGGAGCAGTATGACGATGCTATTAATGATGACGTTTACACTCGCATTCAGGAGGCACAGGCTTCTAATACACAGTCTTCCAGCAAGACATACTCCTACTTTGAGGACGAGCTTACTAAGCAAGTTATCAATGATCTGATGAATATCAAGGGATACACCAAGACACAGGCACAGAACCTTCTGTATAGCGGTGGTCTGAAGATCATGACTACCCAGGATCCGGACATTCAGAACATTGTGGATGAGGAATATTCCGATCCATCCAACTATCCGGATTACGTACAGTACGCACTTGATTATGCCCTTACCGTGAAACAGCCGGATGGACAGGAAGTAAACTACAGCAAGGAAATGATGAAGCTTTACTTCCAGAATGAGGATCCGTCTTTTGATCTTTTGTTTGATTCCCAGGACGAGGGACAGACTTATGTAGACCGTTATAAAGCGAATATTCTTGCAGACGGAAGCACCGTTGTTGCAGAGCGTGTAAGCTTTGCCCCCCAGCCTCAGTCAGCAATGACGATCATTGACCAGCATACCGGATATGTGAAGGCAATCATTGGCGGACGTGGAACCAAAACTGCCAGCCTTACCCTGAACCGTGCTACAGACAGTACCCGTCAGCCAGGTTCTACATTTAAGATCGTATCCACCTATGCTGCGGCCCTTAATGAGAAAGGCATGACACTGGCTACCACTTACGAAGACCAGCCAATCACCTACGACAACGGTGCACCAGTCAATAATGCAAGCGGCAGCTTTAATGGTACCACTACGATCCGTACAGCGATCCGTAATTCTGTCAATACCGTTGCCGTTCAGTGTTTTGAGGATGTAACCCCTGAGCTTGGCCTGAAATACCTGGACAACTTTGGATTTACCACACTGGCACATGGTACAGAAGCGGATACCGATGCCAATGGCAATGTTTATACAGATGCCAACCTGCCTACAGCACTTGGCGGTCTGACCTACGGTGTTAAGAACGTAGAGCTTTGTGCCGCATACGCAGCCATTGCGAACGGCGGTAATTATATCAAACCGGTTTACTACACCAAGATTCTTGATCACAACGGAAACGTACTGATTGAGAACAACTCTGTAGGACGCTCCGTCATTAAGGAAACAACTGCTTATCTTCTTACAAGCGCCCTTGAGGATGTAGTTCAGAATGGTACCGGTACAGCCTGCCAGCTTGATAATATGGCAGTTGCAGGTAAGACAGGTACTACAGATGCATACAATGACCTCTGGTTCGTAGGATATACACCATATTACACATGTGCAGTATGGTCCGGTTACGATGGCAACCAGAAGATACCAGAAGGTGATGCACGTAATTTCCACAAAACGTTATGGCGTAAGGTCATGAACCGAATCCATCAGGGAATGGAATACAAAGACTTCGAAGTTCCAGATGGTATTGAGCAGATCAGTATCTGTGCTGATACAGGACTTCTTCCAAGAGTTGGCTGCCCGGTTACAGAGGAGTACTTTGATGTAGGAACCATGCCTACAGAGTACTGTGACCAGCATTTCTACGAATATGACGAGAGTCAGGATGAAGATATGGAAATCTACGATGTAAATGCCACTCCGACTCCAGATCCGGAAAATCCGGACGGCACAGACAATACAGATGGCAGCGGCGGTGACGGCACTGGCGGCGATGGTACTGGCGGTGACGGTACCGGTGGCGACGGTACCGGTGGCGGTGATATCCAGTATCCAGATGAAAGTGGCGGAGATTCTGGTAATGATGATATTTATTATTACTAAAAAGCTTTCAGCTGACAGTCAGTTATAAACAATTAAAACTGCAGTTTTCGTTTCCAGAAAGCTGCAGTTTTTTTCTGCCAGAATAATAACTGTTCAATGCCGGGAGCGGTGAACCATAGATACAAAGAAACGCCTTGCACAGAGTCTGCTGGATTCAGCAATCCTCTGCACAAGGCGTTTCCTGATTTTATGTATTATGAAATTCTCTGGATGATCGGAAATCAGTCTTTGATCACCATACGGGCTGCACCATAGATACCGGCATCATTTCCAAGGCTTGCAAGAATGATCGGAGTACTCTTGCAGGATGGAAATGCATATTTCTGATAGTACTTCTGGATACAGTCTGTAAGAGGTTTACCTGCTTTGGATACACCGCCGCCAATTACAATTGCTTCCGGGTCTGTTACACATGCAAACACGGCAAGTGTGCTTCCAAGAATGTCGCCAACCTTCTCCATAGTCTTAACAGCCAGAGCATCGCCCTCCTTGTAGAAGTCAAGAACATTCTTAGCAGAAAGCTTCTCTACATGACGCATCTTGCTGTCCTCCTGGCTCTCCTCCAGAATGTCATTTGCCACACGTACAATTCCGGTTGCAGATGCATACTGCTCCAGACATCCGTGATTACCGCAGTTACAGGGGCGAACTTCATTGTGATTGACACATGCATGTCCAATCTCTCCACCGGCACCGTGATAACCTGCGATGATCTTGCTGTCGATGATGATGCCGCCGCCAACACCGGTTCCAAGTGTTACCAGGATTACGTTCTTGGCCCCCTCTGCAGCACCCTTCCATGCCTCACCGAGAGCTGCGATATTGGCATCATTGGCTGCCTTTGCCGGAAGACCTGTAAGTGCGCTTAATTCGCTTGCTACGGCCTTAAAGCCCCAGTGCAGGTTAACTGCCATAGGAACTTCACCATTCTCATTAACAGGTCCTGGAATGCCGATTCCAACACCGTCTACATTATCCTTTGTGATTCCTCTCTCATCCAGCTTCGTCTTGATTGCATCTGCAACATCCGGCAGGATTGAAGAACCGTTATTCTCCAGTCTTGTTGGAATCTCCCACTGCTCAACCAAAGTTCCATTCGTAAGAAACAGACCGCATTTTACAGAAGTTCCTCCTACGTCAATACCAAAACAATACATACCCATTGTAAATTTCCATCCTTTCTGATCTATGAATTACTATTCTATGCATTACTGTTCTATGCATTACCGTTCTATGCATTACTGTGCCTTAAAGCCTGTTTAAAAAATTATTTCAGCAATCTGCACACTCTGATTTTTATTCTTCTCTTTTTTTGGCAATATTCGCCTGAACACGCTTGTACAGCTCCTCAGCTGCATTGTAGCCCATCTTCTTCTGTCTGTGGTTAACGGCTGCAGACTCAACGATAACAGCCAGATTACGTCCCGGACGAATCGGAAGGGAATGGCATACGATCTTGTTTCCAAGATACTCCGTATACTCCTCATGAAGTCCCAGACGGTCGTACTCCTTGTCGCGGTCCCACTCTTCCAGTTTGATAACAAGATCCACAGACTGGGTATCCTTAACACTCTCAACACCAAACAGGGTCTTCACATCAATAATACCAATACCACGAAGCTCAATAAAGTGACGTGTAATATCCGGTGCGGAACCAACTAAAGTGACATCACTCACCTTGCGAAGCTCAACAACGTCATCACTGACAAGACGATGACCACGCTTGATCAGCTCAAGGGCTGCCTCGCTCTTACCAATACCGCTCTCGCCTGTGATCAGGACACCCTCGCCATAAACATCCACAAGCACACCGTGAATGGAAATACAGGGAGCCAGCTGGACGCCAAGCCAACGGATGATCTCTGCCATCAAACTGGACGTAGTTCTCTCTGTCACAAATGTAGGTACATTATATTTGTATGCAAGATCGATCATATCCTGTGACGGTCTTGTCATAGTGCTGAAGATGACACATGGGATCTTGCTGGAGATAAAACGCTCGTACTTGAATGTGCGCTCCTCATCGCTTAACTGCATCAGATAAGTATACTCTACATATCCGATGATCTGAACACGCTCGTTTGCAAAATGCTCCAGATATCCTGTAAGCTGCAAAGCCGGACGATTTATTTCTGCTGTCTTCACATAAATCTCTGTAAGGTCAATATCAGGCGTCAGGTTGGTCAGATTCAGTTCCTGCGCCAGCTTGGTAAGCTGTACACCCTTCATGCTTTTATCTCCTTTTTCTCTAATGAAGTCCTTCCCGCATAAGCAGTTCCCTGCAGTTACAAGATTCCTCATAATAGGTGAAAACTGTTATGCAGTCTGTGCAGGTTTCTTTGCACTGCACATAGAAATTATATACATTGCCAAAAATCCACACTTATCTGTATTATACACAATTTTTTCTGTAACTTCAATGTCGAATCTTGTTAAAACTGTTACTGTTCGCTCTATTCACAGTAACACGCTTCGCGATGCACAGAAATCATGCATTCGTATGATTTGGCGCTCTATGAAAAAACTGATAGACAGCCTCCGCGCTCTGTACATTCATAGACTCTGTCTGACTTAATTCTTCCACAGAAGCATCCCTGATATTCTCAACAGACCGGAATCTTCTCATAAGAGCCTTTCGCCTGGTCTCGCCAATTCCCGGAATATCATCCAGAACGGAATGTACCTGTTCTTTGCTTCTAAGGGAGCGGTGATACTCAATGGCAAAACGGTGAGCCTCATCCTGGATCCTGGTTACCAGATGGAAACCCTCACCAGAAGTATCAATGGGAATTTCAATATTATTGAAATACACCCCTCTGGTTCGGTGGTTGTCATCCTTTACCATACCACATACCGGAATATCAATTCCAAGCTCTCCAAGAACCTTCCGTGCAATGTTTACCTGGCCACGTCCGCCATCCATAAGGATCAGATCCGGAAGAATGGAAAAGCTGTCGTATTCGCCCTTAGATTCATGGGTAAAACGCCTTGTAAGCACCTCTTCCATGCTGGCGTAATCGTTAGGGCCCTGCACCCATTTGATCTTGAATTTTCGGTAATCGCTGCGCTTCGGCTTACCCTTTTCGTAAACCACCATGGAACCAACGGACTCAAACCCACTGATATTGGATATATCGTAGGCCTCCATACGCACAATATCCTTAAGCCCCAGCCAGTCCTCAATCTCCTTCACCGCGCCGATCGTACGTCCTTCTTCACGCTTGATCCGTTCTCTGTCTTTGGAAAGGACCATCCAGGCGTTTTCCTTGGCAAGCTCCACCAGCTTCTCCTTTGTTCCCTTTTTCGGTACACGGATGTGAACACGCTGTTTACGCCTTGCCGTCAGCCAGTCTTCAATGATTTCCCCATCCTCTATCTCTGTCTGCATCATGATTTCCGCCGGAATAAAAGGCGTTCCTGCATAAAACTGCTTCAGAAAGCTTGACAAAACCTGTGCTTTGGTATCGCCTCTTGCCACACGGAGAAAAAAGTGATCTCTGCCGATCAGCCTGCCGCCACGCATAAAAAACACCTGCACAACTGCATCCTGCTCCCGGAGATCTTCACTTTCATCCATGGCAACTGCAATAATATCCCTGTCCTCTTCCCCATAGGTAGTAATCTTCTGTCGTTCTCCGATCCGCCTGATACTGTTGATTAAATCACGATATCCTGCAGCATCCTCAAAACGCATCTCCTCTGAAGCAGCCATCATTTTCTCCGTCAGCTGATCAATGGTCTCCTTGTAATTTCCATTGAGGAAATGAAGTACCTGTCCAATGTTCTGCTTATACGCTTCCTCACTTACATTTCCCTGGCAGGGGGCCGTGCACTGCTTCATATGATAATACAGACATGGACGGTCTTTGCCGCAGTCACGGGGCAGATTACGGTTGCAGGAGCGCACCATATAAATCTTGCGGACCAGCTCGATCACGTCTTTCACAGCTGTGGAGCTGGTATAGGGTCCGAAATATTTCGCCTTGTCCTTTTTCATGGTGCGGGAAAAAAGGACTCTGGGATAGGGCTCGTTTACCGTCACTTTAATGAATGGATATGTCTTATCATCCTTCAACATGGTGTTGTATTTCGGACGGTGCTCCTTGATCAAGTTGCACTCCAGTACCAGCGCCTCCAATTCAGAATCGGTGACAATATATTCAAATCTGGTAATGTGAGTGACCATCTGCTCAATCTTTGCGCCTTTATTGCGGCTGCTCTGAAAATACTGACGGACACGGTTCTTCAGACTGACTGCCTTTCCCACATAAATGATCTCATCTTTTTCCCCATGCATAATGTAGACACCAGGCTTACCGGGCAGCTTTTTTAATTCTTCTTCAATCAGGAACATAAAAACCCTCCTTTGTTGAAAAGAACCGGGAAAACATGTCTCCCGGTTCTGATGTTTTATCCTATATTATCTGTATTGTTCAATTACAGGAACGGCAATAGCAGATTCCGCTGTCTCTGTGTCCGCATTTGCCTCATCCGTTTTATCCTCTGCTTTCACAGCCTCATCCAGCGCCTTCAGCCCTTCTGCATCCAACACATCTGAAACTTCCATTCCCTTCTCCACTGCGCGGAAAATGATCATAAATTCCTTACCGGTAATGGTCTCCTTGCGGATCAGATAAGCAGCGATCTTGTCCAAAGCCTTTCTGTGGCTGCTGATCAGGCGCTTCGCCTCCTCATAAGAAACACGAAGCAACTCCATAACCTCATGGTCAACTTCGGTAGCTGTATTGTCACCGCAATTAAGCACTGCACGACCATTCAGATACTGATTCTCCTGAGTGGCAAGACCCATCAGACCAAACTTCTTGGACATACCATACTGGGTGATCATAGCACGGGCAACCTTGGTGGCCTGCTCAATATCATTGGAAGCACCAGTTGTCACGCTGTCAAAAACGATTTCCTCAGCAGCACGTCCGCCAAGATATCCGACCAGCATAGCTTCCAGTTCTTTCTGGGTATTCAGATATTTCTCTTCTTCCGGAACCTGCATAACGTAACCAAGTGCGCCCATAGTACGAGGTACAATGGTGATCTTCTGTACCGGCTCGGAATCCTTCTGAAGGGCACTTACCAGTGCATGTCCTACCTCATGATAGGATACGATACGGCGCTCCTGGGCACTTAAAATACGGTCTTTCTTCTCTTTTCCAACAAGAACCACCTCAACAGACTCCAGAAGATCCTTCTGGGAAACTGCGTGACGGCCATTCTTAACAGCCAGGATAGCGGCCTCATTAACCATATTGGCAAGATCAGAACCAACGGCACCGGATGTGGCAAGGGCAATTGCCTCGAAATCAACGGTATCGTCAAGCCTTACATTCTTCGCATGAACCTTCAGGATATCAATACGTCCTTTCAGGTCCGGACGGTCAACGATAACACGGCGGTCAAAACGCCCCGGACGAAGAAGTGCCGGATCCAGTACCTCCGGACGGTTGGTAGCTGCCAGGATCAGAAGTCCCTTGGAAGTATCAAAACCATCCATCTCTGCAAGCAGCTGGTTCAAAGTCTGCTCACGCTCGTCATTACCTCCACCGTAATGGGAATCACGGCTCTTTCCAATGGCATCAATCTCATCAATAAATACGATACACGGCGCATTCTTCTTGGCTTCCTCAAAAAGATCACGGACACGGGAAGCACCTACGCCAACGAACATCTCCACAAATTCTGATCCAGAAAGGGAAAAGAACGGTACATGTGCCTCCCCTGCAACAGCCTTGGCAAGAAGGGTTTTACCTGTACCCGGAGGTCCTACAAGCAGGGCGCCCTTCGGCAGTTTAGCACCAATTTCCACGTATTTGCCTGGATTGTGAAGAAATTCCACAACCTCCTGCAAGGATTCCTTGGCCTCATCCTGTCCGGCAACATCCTTAAATGTGATTCCGGTCTCTTTCTGTACATACGCCTTGGCGCGGCTTTTCCCAACGCCCATCATACCACCGCCGCCTTTGTTCATGCGGCGCATGAAAAACATAAGAAGCACAAACAGAAGCACAGACGGTAAAAGTACGCTAAGCATCATTGCCATAAATTCTCCGAAAGCATCCGGCGGCTCAGATTTAAAAATAATACCGGTTCCTTCCAGACGTTTGGTAAGGGCAGTCTCATCTTCTGTCAGATTGGTGTAATAACTGATCTCCTGATAAGGATTCACCTGCTTCTTCGGCACGATGGTCAGATTATCAGACTGAAGTGTAACGGATTTCACTTCATCATTATTCACCATATCAATAAACTTATCATACGTAATCTCACTGGAATTATCCTGCAGCATATTGGTAAACAGGCTGAAACACACCAGAGTAACCAAAAGACATATCAGAAAAGCCAGAATGGACTGATGATTTTTCTTATTGCGGTTAGGATCCTGATCTCTTCTTGGATCCCCTTTATCAGGGCGGCGTCCGCCTTGATTGTTGTCCAGATTATTATCCATTTCATTCCTCCTTACTATCTTTTCTATTATAAAGATAAAACGCAGATAAATCAACCTGGATATTGTGAAAACCCTCTGAATTTTTTTGAAAAAAAGTCAAAAAAATTCACATCAGAAAAATAAATAGATACTTTTTTTACGGCGCGAACTGTAGTATACTAGAGCGTGATTGAAAAAGGCTTTCTGCAGGATGTGCGCACAATTTGCAGGAATGATTTTTCTAATACAGTCCAGGAACATATTTTTTGAGGCAGGTGCAGAACGCATCTGCTGTATCCTTTTTACCTGTAACTTTACAGTAAGAAATAACATAATGGATGAGGAACTAAAAGATTACTATGTGCCGCAAATATTTCGCAAGGTGTTTTGTGAACATAGTAAAGAACAACCCAGAGAAAGAAGGAGGAAAGACAGAATGAAAAAAATTGGGTTCGATAATGACAAATATCTGAAAATGCAGTCCGAGCACATTCGTGAGAGAATCAGCAAATTTGACAACAAACTTTATCTGGAATTTGGAGGCAAGTTATTTGATGACTACCACGCTTCCCGTGTTCTTCCAGGATTTGAGCCAGACAGCAAGCTGCGCATGCTGATGCAGCTTTCCGACCAGGCAGAGATCGTAATCGTAATCGGTGCGCC
This sequence comes from Ruminococcus sp. AM42-11, assembly GCF_003480145.1. Classification (NCBI taxonomy): domain Bacteria; kingdom Bacillati; phylum Bacillota; class Clostridia; order Eubacteriales; family Oscillospiraceae; genus Ruminococcus; species Ruminococcus sp. AM42-11. The sequence goes on from NZ_QUIO01000052.1 coordinate 19,533, forward strand.
TGATATTGAGAAGAATAAGGTTCGCGGTGACCTTGGCATCACATATGATGAGGACGTACTCCGTCTGATGAACGAGTTTACAAGCAGAGGACTTTATGTAGGAAGTGTGTGCATCACACGTTACTCCGGACAGGACAGCGCAGATGCGTTCAAGAAGCGTCTGGAGAAGCTTGGAATCAAGGTTTATGTCCTTTATAATATCCCAGGTTATCCAAGCAATACTTCCCTGATCGTAAGTGACGAGGGATACGGCAAGAATGACTATATCGAAACCACCCGCCCGCTGGTTGTTATCACAGCACCTGGACCTGGAAGCGGAAAAATGGCTACCTGTCTTTCCCAGCTTTATCATGAATACAAGAGAGGAATCAGCGCAGGCTATGCCAAGTTCGAGACTTTCCCGATCTGGAATATCCCGCTGAAGCACCCGGTAAATCTGGCTTATGAAGCTGCTACCGCTGATCTGAATGATGTCAACATGATTGATCCATTCAATCTGGAAGCTTATGGTCAGACCACTGTCAACTATAACCGTGACGTAGAGATTTTCCCTGTTGTACAGGCTATGTTTGAGAAAATCATGGGCGAGTGCCCTTACAAATCTCCTACAGATATGGGCGTTAATATGGCTGGAAACTGTATTGTGGATGATGAGGTTTGCCAGGAGGCTTCCCGTCAGGAGATCATCCGCAGATATTACAAGAGTATGGATGCGCTTATGTCCGGTACCGGCACAGAAGAGGAGGTTTACAAGATCGAGCTTCTTCTGAAGCAGGCACATGCCACACTGGAGGACCGCAAGGTTGTTCCTGCTGCCCTGGAAAGAGAGAAAGAAACTGGTGCTCCGGCTGCTGCCATGGAGCTGGAGGACGGAAGGATTATCACAGGTAAGACCTCTGATCTGCTTGGTGCATCCTCTGCCCTTCTTCTGAATGTGTTGAAGGAGCTTGCCGGAATCGATCACCAGAAGCATGTGATCTCCCCTGATGCCATTCACCCCATTCAGGAACTGAAGACAGATTATCTTGGAAGTAAGAATCCTCGTCTTCATATGGATGAGACCATGATTGCTCTTTCCATCAGCGCCGCTACGAATCCAGAAGCACGTCTTGCCCTGGAACAGTTTCCAAAGCTGAAAGGCTGCCAGGCACATACTTCTGTTATGCTGTCTTCTGTGGATGTGCTTTCCTTCCGTAAATTGGGCGTAGAGCTGACCTGTGAGCCGAAATTCGAGCAGGGGAAGAAGCTGTAAGGATAAGCAGGCATAGATTTTGTTGTTGCGTAATATAAAGCTCTGGCAAATGATTGTTTGAAAATTATCATTTGCCAGAGCTTTTCTTGTATATGTGCCCAGACAACGGCTTAACCGCAAAAAACTGCCATTAAGCCGCACGAAGCCTTGAATTTACGGAAAAAATTTCACACCGTCGCTACCTTGAAAAACAGCATTCTTTCATTCATGCATTTATAGCTCCGCTTCGGTGTCACATTCCCCACACATCTTCTTCGCAGTCTCTTCTGGCACTTCGATCAGTCCAAATTTCCAGAACAATGGATAAATATAAGAAATACCTCTAATATCCCCTAATGCCTTTGGACGTTTCACGATGCCGGATATCTGCCGGCAATTTTGGAATGCCATTTTTATGCTGCTCCAGGACAGGGTTTTGCTGTTTTCACGGCGGTCGATGAGAAGCTCTTTGTTGTAGGTCCCGTCTTTGCCGATTTTCAGCTTGTACTGGTATGGGAGACCAGAGGCTGTGCGAAATGGATAGTTTTGGAAGGCTGCAATTGCTGACCAAAGAGTCTCTTCCTCACAGTTCTGTTTAAGAGCATCAAGAACTTTCTGCTGCCCATCTGTCAGTTCCGGCTTGTCATATGCCTTTATTTTTCTACCTGTAAATCCGGCTCCGGCTTTGTCCTCATCATTTTGTTCCTTTACTTTATCCCAATTGCCGTTTTCTTTCTCCAGCATTACTTTCAACAACCTTATAATTCCTTTGATTTCCTGCACAATCTGAACACCCAATACATGAAAATCTATTTTCTTTTCCCTGGAACTATATTTCTCTTCCAGAAGCTTTGCCTTTTCCTCATCATGATCCTTGTATCTGGCTTTCCCGGACATGTAAGCATAAGAATTGGCAGTTCCCGGATATTCAATATTTTCCTGCAGATAAAATGGAGATGGATTCTCTTCCAGATCATGCTTCAGGCAATTCAGTTTCTCTAAAAACTTCCCGGTAACTTCCGGGTAATGCTCTTTTATATACACAAGATTCTTATGCAGACATACTGCACTTTTTTCCATCATCTGCCGTTCTTTTGGATTCTTCAGACAGTCATATTCATAATCCTGAACTTCATGTCCTTCCATGGAACGGATCAACTCACTATACCAGTACATATGCTGCGCAGAATTGTCCGGAAACATAAAGTAAGTGGAAAATTCATGGTCGATCATCGGAGCCAGCCTCAGAATTTCTCCTTTTTTATTACAAACGAACGCAATATTCTCATAGTGATAATTCTGATCGCCTTTCAGCATGGAAACCAGGATCTGCATGGCAAGCTGCTCTGCCATGTCTTCGTGATTCTGGAAATAGGAAGCCTCCAGAATATCCGTATAATCATAAAACATCATACAGTAATTCTCATACTGGTCTATATCCACCTTTTTATCCGGATACTTCCGAAAGAATTCCAGAAGATTCAAAAGCTGCTCATCTTCATTATAAATCCTTGGAACCACAGTCCCATAATCATAGTATTTCTGTGTCTCTTCTTCATAACCATGGCAAAAAGCCAGCTGATATAAAGGCGCCGATACAAAATATTCATTTATCACATTCGACCAGAACACTTCCGCATAAGCGAACAAAGGCGTGGAAAATGGCTTAGATTTACTCAACGGCTTAAAAATCTGATTTCCACTGTAAACCGGAAAATGTTTCTCTCCCTTTACTACGCCGACTGCTTCCGCGGTCAGATTGCCTATTCTGTCTGCATAATTGAAGTGGACAGTTTCATAATTTATTTTCAAAGGTCTCACATCCTTTTTTTTTAAAAAGATTCAATCTGACAACTTTCTTTTCAGAAAAAGCCTGTCTTCCTTACTCAAACTCCTTCTTCAGCGCATCCTCCATCACATCTACCGGCGCTTCCACGCCTGTCCAGAGGGTGAAATTCAGTGCGGCCTGCTGTACCAGCATTCCAAGACCGGTGATAGTTTTTGCACCATTTTCTGCTGCGGACTTTAGGAAAATTGTTTCCGCCGGATTAAATATGACATCGCATACACACATTTCCGGTGTGATGGCAGTATAATCAATGTCTGGCTTGTCTGTCACATTTGGAGAAAAACCGATTGAAGTGGCATTGATTAAAATATCTGTATCAGATGGAATTTCCATATTGTTTTTCCAGTTAAGATACTTTGCACTGCTATCTGTTTTCATCTGAATAAGAGATGCCAGTTCCTCACCTTTTTCAATGCTTCGGTTGATAATATTGATATGAGTCGCCCCATTTAATGCACATTCAACAGCTATCGCCCTGGCTGCTCCGCCAGCGCCAAGAATAGTCACATTTTTCTTATCCAGAGTCTCACCAGAACTCTTCAACGCGGTTACAAACCCTTTTCCATCCGTATTCTCACCGAATAGTTTTCCCTTTTTCTGGATAACCGTATTCACTGCTCCTATAATCTCTGCTGCCGGACTCAGTTCATCCAGATAAGGGAGAACCTTGGTCTTGTGAGGCATGGTAAGATTGATTCCCTTCATGCCAAAGATTTTCACACTGTCCATTGCCTTTCCAAGATTCTCTGGAAGCACTTTAATGGTCAGATAACGATAATTCAAATTTTTCGCTGCAAACGCAGCCTCCTCAACTACACCAGTAGGATTATCATCCACTGGATCACCAAAAACGCCGGTTAATTCTGCACGATAGTTTTTCATGTTTGAATGCCCCTTTCTCTTTTTCAAAATCATCCTTAAAATCGAATCCAAACTCACTTTCACAATGCATCCGAATAAATACCGCTCACTCCCATAGCCCTGTATTTCTCCCACTGTCCCCGGTAATTCACAGTATGAGTATATACTTTGATCTTGTATTTCTTAAAATATTTCACTACTTTGGAAGTTACCCGTCCTTTTGGAATTGTTACTACGTTGCCGGATAATGGGATCCTTGGTATACCAATGGCTCTGGGCGTGTGCCGGCTAGGCGGGAATTATGAGAACGGCTATTAATAAAACAATTGTGTATAAAAGTTTTTTCATGTATTTATTTTCCCTAAAAACACATTGTAACTGAAAAGCACGATTAACCAGATTCATAACTTTTCCCCCTTCGCACATGCTCCTATATAAAAATAGATTTCACAGTATTACTATTTTCTGTTTTTACAATGATACCATGAAAGCTTTAGAGTCTCAATAATTTTGTGGGCAGCAATATTGCCAGCGTCTCAAGGGTTATGGTTCACTCCCCAATGCCAATCCGATCAGTCTATCCGCCTGATCTGCCATGAATAACGGAATATTCAACACATCATTGTCCAGTTTCAGATTATCCAGTGAGAAACGGATGCGTAGCTTGACCTTATCAGGAAACAGTTCCTTGAACTTCTTCATACTCTTGCTGGTTGTGTTTGCTTCGGATTTGACCTCCACGGGAAAGATGTCGTTCTCCCGCTGAATGAGGAAATCCACTTCGTAAGGTGGGTTGTTCTGGCTCCAATAACGAGGCATGACTTCAAACTGAGTAATTAAAGTCTGCAACACAAAGTTTTCGGTTAATGCGCCTTTGAATTCAGTAAAAAGACGGTTGCCTTCGCCAAAAGCAGTGGGGGCCAACTGTGCCAGACGGCGAAGCAATCCCACATCCACCAGATAAATTTTGAAAGCCGACAAGTCATCGTAAGCTGCAATCGGCAGGCCAGGAGCTGAGCTGCGATAAATTTTATGCACTAAACGGGCATCCACCAGCCATTGTAAGGCATTCTCGTACTCACGGGCTCGTGCACCTTCCTTGACCACTTTATAGATAAACTTCTTGTTCTCTCTTGCCAGTTGAGACGGAATGGATTTCCAGATCATTGAGATTTTCGGGAACTCGCTGAGATTAGGATGTTTGGCAAAATCACGCTCATAGGCTCCGATGATTCCGGATAATGCTTCCTGCATAGCAGAAACATCCCGTGCCTCCGTCCACATCAATACCGACTCCGGCATACCACCGGTGACATAGTACATTTTCAGCTTCTCATACAGCGGATTAAAGAAGGCGTCAGGGATGGGTTCAAGGGTGTCCACCTGTTCCAGATACTGTGCCAGGTTTTCATCACCGTTGGCAAGCAGGAATTCATTAAAGGTCATCGGGTCAATCTGCATAAAGTTGACCTTACCGACCGGAAAAGAAGCGGGTTTCGCCAGAGCAATACCTAACAGAGAACCGGCGCAGGCAACGTGATACTGCGGTGCGTTCTCGCAAAAATACTTCATAGAGTTAATGACCTTAGGGCAGTCCTGCACCTCATCAAAGATGATAAGGGTTTTTTCAGGCACAATTTTTTGACCGCTTGCCAGCATAAGGTTTTGTAGAATCCGGTCCACATCCTTGGTTGTTTCAAAAAATTGCTTATATTCTTCATTTTCGTCGAAGTTAAAGTAAGCTGTATTTTCATAATAACGTCTGCCGAACTCTTTCAGAATCCAAGTCTTTCCTACCTGACGTACGCCCTTCAATATTAAAGGCTTGCGGTAGGGAGAATTCTTCCAAGCCAGCAACTTTTTTAAGATAAATCGTTCCATAGAATCACCTATCACATTTTTATTGGAGTTTTATGCTTGATAATCACATTTTTATTAGAGTTTTGTGCTTAATAATCACACTTTTATTATATGCGAAATTCATGAAATTACAACCGAAAACACAAAATTATTTAATTTTAATGCTTAGCAATCACACTTTTATATGAGAAAGGACTGGAAATGGATTGCTCCATTTCCAGCCCTTGCCCTCATTGCGGTATATTTCACCCGAATTCGGTTGCCGTAGCCGCTACTGCGCCCTCATCTGGACGAAATCTCCCACAAATTGTGACGCACATCTTGCAGAAAGCCTTTTTCAAACATGCGCTAGGATTGCAGAATTCCGGCAGCGCGAAGATTTGCCAGAAGTGTATTTAGCTGTGTCACAGCATCCTCTGTACCAGTAGCATCTGCTACTGCCGCTGCCGGAGTTGGCGCTGGGCCGGTTGGACCAATCGGGCCGTCTGCTCCGACAGGACCGGTTGGACCTGTCGCTCCGGCTGGGCCGGTTGGGCCTGTCGCTCCGGCTGGACCGGTTGAGCCTGTCGCTCCGACTGGACCGGTTGGGCCTACTTCTCCGGGCTGGACCGGTTGGA
>NZ_QUIO01000053.1:0-24807 GCF_003480145.1 Ruminococcus sp. AM42-11
TGCGGGATACCAACTACTTCACCCCACCCGCGTTGTTGTCGTTACTGTTTCTTTCTTCCCTTTCCAGTAACCAGCGATTTTGCAATGTATATTCGCAAGCCGCGCATTTCAGGAGCGGTTTTAGTGGAGGCGAGATCCATGACTTACGGAGACTTAGGCGCGAAGGCTTTCCTGAGCGTCTTAGTCGTAGTTAGTCATTAGCTTGCCGGAACGTTGCGACGCGCGGCGGTGAATATACATTGTGAAATCGCGTCCGGGATAACGACTAACCAATTAAATAGCAATTGCATAAACTTGCATAATTACACTTGACTTCCTAATATTTTGGTAGTAAAATTACTTCAGTTCGTTAAACAACTAAATTAAAAAAGGATTAAATTCCTTGAAGGGAAGAAGTAGAAACAGAAGCACCTTGTCTACAGAGAGCTGTGTCGGTGGAAAGCAGCGTCAGGTCTGTTTTGAAGATCATCCCCGAGAAGGGAAGCCGAACGCTTCATAAGTATCCGTTTTTTCAAACAGGAACCAGATACGAAGTGAAGAACTGCATCAAGTAGGTTTCCACGGTTGTTCCCCGTTATCGGAATCGCGTATGTCGGTACGTTGTCTTTTCGTACTTGTTTCAAAGGGGAAACAGGGTGGTTGCGGTCTAATATGGTCCGTCCCTAGTTCAGGGGCGGATTTTTTTTGTGTAACAGGAAATTTCGTTGGAACTTCCTGTTACACAAAAGCCCTGCCGGGCAGGATCGTACTGCGGCTGCATAACAGATAGTTCCATTTTACGAAAGACGAAAACCTGACAAGTAAATTAAGAGGAGGAGAGATCATGAAAGTCTTCAAAAAAATCATGAATGCAGTAGCAGCAGTAGAAAATTGTATTCTGGTAGTGTCTACCCTGCTGATACTGGTTCTGACCGTGGGAAATGTTTTTTCCCGAAAAGTGATCCATCGTTCCTGGTCCTTTACCGAGGAACTTGTGGTCGCAGTCTTTGTACTGATTACCTTAATGGCTGCAGCACTTGCATGCCGCGAAGGAGAACTGGTTAACCTGTCACTAGTTACAGACCGTCTCCCTGAGAAACTGAAAAAACCATCTGTTATCCTTACCACTGTTCTGTGCATTATTTTTACCGCAATCTTATTCTGGTTCGGTATGGAAAAAGTAATCACACAGCTGGAAAACGGAAAACGTACCTTCGTTCTGAACTGGCCGGAGTGGATATTCTGGTCCTTCGTGCCAATCGGATCCGGATGTATGATCTTACATTTTATTGAATACTGTCTTGACTATTGTACAGGCAATCTGAAAAAGGAGGATAAATAAATGATAAGTGCAGTTCTTTTTATTTCATTTTTTGTTTTCCTGATCATGGGAGTTCCCATTGCAATCTGTCTGGGACTGTCCTCCGTTTGTGCAATCCTGTACTCCGGAACCTCCCTTACCATCGTTGCAACCAATATGTATGCCGGAATCAGTAAATTTCTCCTTCTGGCTATCCCATTTTTCGTACTTTCCGGAAATATCATGGCAAAAGCCGGAATTTCCAAAAGACTTGTCAGATTCGTAGATACCTGCGTGGGACATAAAAGAGGTGGCATCGCCATTGTATGCGTTATTGTAGCCTGCTTCTTCGGCGCAATTTCCGGATCCGGACCTGCAACTGTAGCAGCACTTGGAGCAGTTCTGATTCCGGCAATGGTAGAGCGGGGAGCTTCAGCGCACCGTTTTCCACAGCCCTGATGGCAACATCAAGCTCCATCGCCATTGTCATCCCGCCAAGTATTGCATTTGTTGTATATGCTTCTATCACAGGCGTATCTATTGCAGATATGTTCATGGCAGGAATCGTACCTGGAATTCTGATGGGCGTTGCCTTGTGATCGTGGTTATGGTGGAAGCCAGAAAAAAAGGCATTCAGCCAGCCCAGAAGAAAGCGACTGCAAAAGAGCGCTGGGATGCATTTAAGGATGCTTTCTGGGGATTCTTAATGCCGGTTATTATTCTGGGTGGTATTTATGGCGGTATTTTTACTCCTACTGAGGCAGCGGCTGTATCTGTTGTATACGGTCTGTTTGTAGGTATGGTGATTTATCGTGAGGTTAAATTAAAAGACCTGTTTGACATTTGCGTGGATTCTGCGAAAACAACTGGTGGAATCATGCTGATCGTAGCAAGTGCTTCCCTGTTTTCCTATGTATGTACCAAATTCGGTATCGCAGACGCAGCTTCAGCGCTTCTTGGAAGCATTGCACATAACCAGTTTACCTTCCTTCTGATCGTAAACATTATTTTCCTGATTGCAGGCTGCTTCATCGATGCAAACTCTGCTATGTACATTTTTATTCCGGTTATGCTTCCGGTATGCAAAGCACTTGGCTATGATGTGGTTGCATTTGGTGTGATGGCAACTGTAAACCTTGCAATTGGACAGGTAACTCCGCCGGTTGGTGTCAACCTGTTTGTGGCAATCGGAATCAAGATCAAAAAAGGCATGGAGGTTACCCTTCAGGAAATTTCAAAAGCAGTTATGCCCATGCTGGCAGCCTGTGTGGCCGTGCTTCTTGTGGTTACCTATATTCCGGTAACTTCAACGGCTCTTCCGAGAGCACTTGCTAAAAATGGTGCATATTCCGGAGATTCTTCCTCTGGTGACGGCGGCTCATCTGCAGCTTCTGCAGCCGGAGACGGGGATTATTCCTTCAATGAGATCGCAGACTACAGTGATCTTGACTGGGAGGAAACCACCTGGAATTTTGCATGCTCTACAACTGAGACTTCTACCTGGGCGGACGCGGCCGCAAGTTTGGCGAGCTGATGGAAAAGGCCACAGGAGGAAAAGTAAAAGTAAACATATATGCAGCAGACCAGCTGACAAACGGAAACCAGTCCGAGGGAATCCAGGCACTGATGAACGGAGACCCGGTACAGATTTCCATGCATTCCAACCTGATCTATTCTGCATTTGACCCAAGATTTAACGTAGTTCCCTGCCGTTTATTTATGACTCTGTAGAAGATGCAGATGCTAAGTTTGACGGTGAGGCTGGTGAGAAATTAAAAGAAATTCTTGGTGAGTACGGACTCCATTGCATGGGTATTGCAGAGAACGGTTTCCGTGAACTGACCAACAGTGTCCGCGAAGTAAAATCTGTGGATGATATGAAAAACCTGAAAATCCGTGTTGCCGGTTCCAACCTTCTTATGGAATGCTATAAGAGATGGGGCGCAGATGCAACCAACCTGAACTGGTCTGAGACTTACACAGCCCTTCAGCAGAACACAGTTGAGGGTCAGGAGAACCCGCTTCCTGCAATTGACGCAGCCAGTGTACAGGAGGTTCAGCCATACTGCTCCATGTGGGATGCCATCTATGACTGCCTGTTCTTCTGTATCAACCAGGAGATTTATGATGGTCTTACACCGGAACAGCAGGCTGTTGTAGACGAGGCAGGACAGAAAGCCGTAGAGTACGAACGTTACATCAACCGCTCCGGTGATGAAGAGATCATGAACCGCTGGAAAGACAAAAACGGCGTTACCTTCACTGCAAAAGAGGATATGGACATTGAGTCCTTTAAGGAAGCTGTTGACGGTGTAGATGAGTGGTTCATTGAGGAATTGAAATCCCAGGGATACGAGGATGCAGAAGAGCTGGTAGAGGCATTTACCGGAATTGGCGATTACAGTGACCTTGGCTGGGAGGAGACTACCTGGAATTTTGCATGCTCCACAACTGAGACTTCTACCTGGGCTGATGGCGGCCGCAAGTTCGGCGAGCTGATGGAAAAAGCTACAGGAGGAAAAGTAAAAGTAAACATATATGCAGCAGACCAGCTGACAAACGGAAACCAGTCCGAGGGAATCCAGGCACTGATGAACGGAGACCCGGTACAGATTTCCATGCATTCCAACCTGATTTATTCTGCATTTGATCCGAGATTTAACGTAGTCTCCCTGCCGTTTATTTATGATTCTGTGGAAGACGCAGATGCCAAGTTTGACGGTGAGGCAGGAGAGAAGATGAAGGAAATCCTCAGTGAGTATGGACTGCATTGCATGGGTATTGCGGAGAACGGCTTCCGTGAACTGACCAACAGTGTGCGTGAAGTAAAATCGGTGGACGATATGAAGAACCTGAAAGTCCGTGTTGCAGGCTCCAATCTTCTTATGGAATGCTATAAGAGATGGGGGGCAGATGCAACCAACCTGAACTGGTCCGAGACTTACACAGCCCTTCAGCAGAACACCGTAGAGGGAGAGGAGAATCCGCTTCCTGCAATCGACGCAGCCAGTGTACAGGAGGTTCAGCCATACTGCTCCATGTGGGATGCCATCTATGACTGTCTGTTCTTCTGTATCAATCAGGATATCTATGATGGCCTTACACCAGAGCAGCAGGCTGTTGTAGACAAGGCTGGAAGAATGGCTGTTGAGTATGAGCGTTACATCAACCGCTCCGGTGCCAATGAGATCATGAACCGCTGGGAAGAGAAAAATGGCGTTACCTTTACCGCAAAAGAGGATATGGATATTGATTCCTTTAAAGAGGCGGTAGAAGGCGTAGACCAGTGGTTTGTAGAAGAACTGAAAAACCAGGGATATGACGATGGTCAGGAACTGGTGGATGCATTTAAGTAAGACAGCATAAGCATGTATCAATTTGATACATGTGTCTCATAAATTGAACAGTGCCCTATAGAAAACACCTCCCGGAATGTGAGTAACCAACATATTCCGGGAGGTGTTTTTGGCCTGTCTTACAGTAATCCAGTGATCCTGAGAGAGCACCACACCAGCAGCAGGGCCATGATTCCATTCATCAGCTTATAATGACTGCTGTAAAATCTTTTCAGTACATTTCCCGCAAATGCCCAGATTAGATTTCCCAGGGCTCCAAGAAACATCAGATATACAGCGAAGCAAAACAGTATAGGAACCCTTGCCTCATAGGGCAGAATATAAGCGGAAAACATGGTCAGCCCATAGATGATGATCTTTACATTTATCAGCTGCAGGAAAAATCCCATCAGCCAGGTTGGCTTTTTGTCCTGGACATTGTCAGAGGGCGGAATCCTGCGCCAGGTCTGCCAGGCAAGATAGAGTACATAAGCTGCGCCTAGATATTTCATAACCGGCTGGATCCCTGGAATGATTTTCCCAAGAGTACTGCAGAACAGTCCGGAAAGACACATCAAAGTGAGAGATCCGCTCCAGATTCCGGTCATAAAGCGGATATTACCGGAAATGCCGTATTTGCTGGCTGTGGACAGCAAAAGAATATTATTGGGACCAGGCGACCAGACGGTAAGGATGGCAGACAGGGTCATTTCTATGAAGACAGATAAAGGCATGGGACTTCCTCCTTGGGTAAGTTTAAACATCTGAGCTACGAAAAGAAAGGCGCAACATACAAAACGCTATGTGTTCGTAAAACCTACACAAAATATGATTTTTAATAATAACACAAAAATATCGGATTGTATATAAGAGGATAACGATCGCAATCGAAATTCGGTTAAATGTTTGTTAAATTCGTGCAAAATGGGAATGATTATGTTATAATGCAGAAAATAATATGAATATAAAAAAATAGAATTTGCTTTTAACAGAAAAAATGCTTTAAGTTTGAAAATAATAGTACGTGAGGAGGACGTGTTTATGCTGAAAACCTGGATCCCGGAGGAGATTCCGGAAAAAGAGGAGTTGAAGAAACGGATTAAAGAAGCTGGCGAGAAGCTGTATCAGCAGCAGATGAAGCTGAAAGAACACAAGCTGCCTGTGCTGGTACTTTTTGAAGGCTGGGGTGCATCTGGCAAAGGTACCACAATCGGCAGAGTGATCAAATACATTGATCCCCGTTTCTTTAAAGTAGCAACCATGTCAAAGCCTACAGAGGCTGAACTGCGCAGACCATTTCTGTACCGGTATTTCAATCAGATTCCGGAAGCCGGCAAATTTACCTTTCTGGATTCTGGCTGGATGGAGCAGACCTGCAAAGACTGTCTGAATGGTCTGGAAGAAGAGGATTATGCAAAGCGGATCGACAGCATCAAACATTTCGAGCGACAGCTCACAGACAACGGTTATCTGGTTCTGAAATTTTTCATGCAGATTGACAAAAAAGAGCAGACCAGACGTATTGAGAAGCTTAACAAAGAGCAGGATACAAAATGGCGTGTGGATGCCTTTGACAAGTGGCAGAACGAACATTACAAACATTGCCAGAAGGTTTTCGACCGCTATCTGACAGATACGAATACTTCTATTGCACCATGGTATATTATTGATGCAAAAGACCGCAACTTCGTAGAACTTCAGGTTCTTGAAATAATGGTAAATAACATTGAGGTAGCCTTGCAGAACAGCACACACAGCGCACCGCTTCTCCCAAACATTTTTCCGCTTGAGAAAATGCCGAAGCTTTCGGAAATCGAACTGACAGACAAGGTGATCGAGGATGAAGAATACAAGAAAGAGCTGAAGCATCTCCAGAAGAAGCTGGGCGAACTGCATAACCGTCTGTACCGCAAGCGTGTGCCGGTGATCATTACTTATGAAGGCTGGGACGCAGCCGGAAAAGGAGGCAATATTAAGCGGATCACAGAAGCCCTTGATCCTCGTGGCTTTGAGGTCCATCCAATCGCCAGCCCGGAACCTCACGAAAAGGCGCGTCATTACCTCTGGCGCTTCTGGACCAGATTGCCCAAAGACGGTCACATTGCCATCTTCGACCGCACCTGGTACGGCCGCGTAATGGTAGAGCGTCTGGAAGGCTTCTGCAGCGAGAACGACTGGAAACGTGCTTACAACGAGATTAATGAATTCGAGAAGGAGCTGTCCGACTGGGGTGCCGTGATCATCAAATTCTGGGTCCAGATCGACAAAGACACCCAGCTGGCCCGCTTCACCGACCGCCAGAACAACCCTGAAAAACAGTGGAAGATCACCGACGAAGACTGGCGCAACCGCGAAAAATGGGATGCTTATGAAGGGGCCGTAGATGAAATGCTTGCCAAGACAAGCACCACCTATGCACCGTGGCATATCCTGGAATCTGTAGATAAGAAGTATGCGAGAATTAAAGCTCTTAAAATTGTAATAAAAGAATTGGAAAAGGCATTAGAGCGTACTTGAAAAATCATTCCCGCAATCTGCACGCCCCACTTTGCGGTATATTTTGCCCGAATTCGGTTGCCGTAGCCCGCTACGGCGCCCTCATCCGGACAAAATCTCCCACAAATTGTGACGCACATTTTGCAGAAGGCCTTTTTCAAACGCATTCTGGAATAGCAGCATAATAAGCAAAATCGCTGGTCAACAACCAGCGATTTTGCAATATATATTCATGCAGCAGACCATTTAAGGGGCGGATTTCGTGATGCCGGGATCCATGATTTCCGTCACGCTCTCAGATAATTCCGCATGGTTTTAGTGCATTCTTTTCCAACCGGCTGACCTGTGCCTGGGAAATCCCGATTTCCTGGGCTACCTCCATCTGGGTTTTGCCCTCGTAAAAACGCAGATCAATAATATGCCGTTCCCGCTTATTCAGCCGGTTTATAGCTTCCCGGAGGGACAGATTTTCCACCCAGGTCTCCTCCTTGTTTTTCTTATCGCTGATCTGGTCCATCACATAAAGCGTATCCCCGCCTTCCGTATAAACCGGTTCAAAAAGCGACACCGGATTCTGTATCGCATCCATAGCATATACGATCATCTCTTTATTTATCCCTATTTCGCTGGCAATTTCCGCAATGGTAGGCTCCCTCAGATTTGTTTTCATATAAGTTTCTTTTGCATAGATAGCACGATAAGCAATATCCCGCAGCGACCGGCTCACCCGGATACTGTTATTGTCACGAAGATACCTTCGTATCTCTCCAATGATCATAGGCACTGCATAAGTGGAAAATTTTACATTCAATGTAGTGTCAAAATTATCAATTGCTTTTATAAGTCCAATGCAGCCAATCTGAAAAAGATCGTCCATATTTTCGCTGCTGTTGGAAAAACGCTTGATCACGCTGAGAACCAGCCTCAGATTTCCTTTGATATAAAGTTCCCTGGCTTCTTCATCACCCTCCTTGATCCTGCGAAAAAGCTCTTCTTTTTCTTCTGCCTTCAGTACCGGAAGCTTCGATGTATTGACTCCGCAAATTTCAACTTTGTTAAGTGCCATTATTTGAATCCTCCTTTTGTGTATCGCGAAGCGTGCTGCTGAGAACGAAGTGAACAGTAACAATGATTCTCACGTGGGAGGATAAATATTCTTTTTTCGGGAAAATATAAAAATTATTGCCCCTTGACAATTGGGAAAATAGAATTAAGCCTTTTTACAGCAATACTTTTCATCAATTTCCACCAGGATAATGTCATCTCCGATCTGCCGGATACAATTCCATGGAATTATATATTCACTTCCGGCTCCCCAGAAACAAAAGCAGAAACTGCCAGGTCCGGGAACCACAAGGGCGGTAATACATCCGGTTTCACAGTTAAATTCCACATCCACCGGACAGCCAAGTGTACGGCAGGTACAGATATTGATCACTTCTTTTTGCTTTAATTCGCAAATACGCATGAAAAGCACCTGTTTTTTATGATATTATGCAAAAAGTCTGAAAATATGTATGGAGTTTATTGACATACTTTCTATGATTAAAGTATAATAAGAAATAGGTAATTCAGTCCGTTTTATGTTACTGAGCAAACAGAAAAGAGGAAAGTCTGCTGCCCGGATTGTATGGCAGAAGGGGAGACATGAGGAAGGGGAAATAAATACATGAGATGTCCATACTGTAATCAGGATAATACAAGAGTAGTAGATTCAAGACCAGTGGAAGAGACCAATTCCATAAGACGCAGAAGACTGTGCGATTCCTGTGGAAGAAGATTTACCACTTATGAGAATGTGGAGACAATCCCGTTAACCGTAATCAAGAAGAATCTGAACCGTGAGCAGTACGACCGCAATAAACTGATCAACGGTGTCCGCCGCGCCTGCTACAAACGTCCCATTGCCAGCGATAAGCTGGAAGCCATGATCGATGCCATAGAAGGCGACATCTTTAATGCCGAAGATAAAGAAATCTCCAGCACGAAAATCGGAGAAATCGTGATGAGCCATTTAAAAGATCTGGATTCGGTGGCGTATGTGCGATTCGCTTCTGTGTATCGGGAGTTTAAAGATGTCAGTACCTTTATGGATGAATTGAAGAAATTTTTAAATTAGAAAAATCCTCGCCAGAGAGCGGGGATTTTTTTCTGTATAAACAAGTATTAAATGGAATAAAAAAGACAGGCCGCAGCGGACCTGTCTTTTTGAAACTTCAGATGACAGAGAATCAGCAGATGCCCTGAGCTTTCATAGCATCTACAACTTTCTCAAATCCGGCGATGTTAGCACCGGCAACATAGTTGTCTTTCATACCATAACGCTTAGCAGCGTCATCAGCTTTGTGGAAGATGTCTACCATGATTCCATGAAGCTTCGCATCAACTTCCTCTGCTGTCCAGGAAAGTCTCATGGAGTTCTGGCTCATCTCAAGAGCAGAAGTAGCAACACCACCAGCGTTAGCTGCTTTACCAGGCATGAACAGAACACCGTTCTCCTGGAGATAAGTTGTAGCATCAAGAGTAGTAGGCATGTTCGCACCCTCAACTACATATTTGCAGCCGTTTGCAACAAGTGTCTTAGCACCATCAAGAGCAAGCTCGTTCTGGGTAGCACATGGAAGGTATACATCACATTTGATGTTCCAGATTCCGGTACCTTCTGTGTAAGAAGCACCCTCAACACGGTCTGCGTACTCTTTGATACGTCCACGTTTTACTTCTTTGATATCTTTCACAATGTCAAGCTTGATTCCTTCCGGATCATAAATATATCCGTTGGAGTCACACATAGCAACAACCTTGCCGCCAAGCTGCTGAGCTTTCTCTACAGCATAGATTGCAACGTTTCCGGATCCTGTTACGATGAATGTCTTTCCATCAATAGAATCGTTATGTGCTTTCATGATCTCATCAAGCATATAAACAACACCATATCCGGTAGCCTGTGTACGGATCAGAGATCCGCCGTAGGTAAGTCCTTTACCTGTGAGAACACCCTCGTATAATCCGCGGATTCTCTTGTACTGTCCGAATAAATAACCGATCTCACGTCCGCCTACACCGATATCACCAGCAGGAACATCGGTATCAGCTCCGATATATTTGGAGAGCTCTGTCATAAAGCTCTGGCAGAATGCCATAACTTCTCTGTCAGATTTGCCTTTCGGGTCAAAGTTGGAACCACCTTTACCACCACCGATTGGAAGTCCGGTAAGGGAGTTCTTAAATGTCTGCTCAAATCCAAGGAATTTTAAGATACCCTGGTTTACTGACGGATGGAAACGAAGACCACCCTTATAAGGTCCGATAGCGCTGTTAAACTGTACACGATATCCCTTGTTTACCTGAACAACGCCCTTGTCATCTACCCACGGAACGCGGAAGGAAATGATTCTTTCCGGCTCTACAAGACGCTCCAGAAGGGACATGCTGCGGTATTCTTCTTCATTTTTGTCAATTACGACCTTCAGGGAATCCAGAACTTCCTTTACTGCCTGGTGAAATTCAGGCTCACCTGGATTCTGTGCTACGACTCTTTCGTATACTTCTTCTGTGTAAGACATTGTAATTCCTCCTCATCCAGATAGGTGTAAAATTTTTTAACGACGCTATTATACACTAAAGTGCTAAAAATGAAAAGAGTTTTTTTCATATTTTCAAAAATTTCATTAAGGGTTGCGAAAATGAGCCAAATATGAGATGATAGATAGCAAGAAATACATTATGCCGGAGCAGGAAAAAGACAGATATTTTTCTCATACTAGATATGCCGGACATAAGTAGTAAGATGAGGAGTGAAATAAATGAAAACATTCGAGAAGTCCAGTAAACTGGATAACGTACTTTATGATGTGCGAGGACCGGTAGTGGATGAAGCGGCCAGAATGGAAGAGGATGGAATGGAGATTCTGAAGCTGAATATCGGCAATCCATATCCATTTGGATTTTCTGCACCGCAGGAAGTAATTCTGGACATGCTGAGCAATATTCGTACCTCGCAGGGATATTCCGATTCCAAGGGAATCTTTTCCGCAAGAAAGGCCATTATGCAGTATGCCCAGCTTCGAGGAATTCCCGGGGTTACCATGAGTGATATTTATACAGGTAATGGTGTCAGTGAGCTGATCAATCTCTGTATGCAGGCACTTCTGGATAACGGGGATGAGATTCTGATCCCTGCACCGGATTATCCTTTGTGGACAGCTACTGCGACTCTGGCAGGTGGAAATGTAGTTCATTATATTTGTGATGAGCAGTCTGAATGGTATCCGGACATTGATGATATTAAGAGTAAGATCACAGACAAGACCAAAGCGATTGTTATTATTAATCCGAATAACCCTACAGGAGCAGTTTATCCCAAGGAGATCCTGGAGCAGATCGTGCAGATCGCAAGAGAGCACGAGCTGATCATTTTTTCAGATGAGATATACGACCGTCTGATCATGGATGGCTATAAGCATACTTCTATTGCATCCCTTGCACCAGACGTATTCTGCGTTACTTTTTCCGGACTTTCCAAGTCCCATATGATCGCTGGTTTCCGTATTGGATGGATGATCTTAAGTGGTGCCAAGAATAAGGCGAAGGGGTATATTGAAGGTATTAACATGCTTTCCTCCATGCGTCTTTGCTCCAATGTTCCGGCCCAGTCCATTGTACAGACTGCACTTGGTGGATACCAGAGTGTAAATGAGTACATTCAGCCAGGCGGAAGAGTTTATGAGCAGAGAGATTTTATCTACAAGGCACTCAATGACATTCCGGGAATCACAGCCGTAAAGCCCAAGGCTGCGTTCTATATTTTCCGAAGATCGATACAGAAAAATTCAATATTCACAATGACGAGCAGTTTGCTCTTGATTTCTTACATGAGAAACAGGTGCTTCTGGTGCCGGGAAAGGGCTTTAACTGGAATTGTCCTGACCACTTCCGCGTAGTATATCTGCCGAATGTGCGTCAGCTGGAGAAGGCTATGGACAAGCTGAAGGATTTCTTGTCCACCTATAAACAGCGATAAGAAGATAATAAAACAATGGCAGTCACAGATTATCCATTTACAATGCCGGAGCAGAAGCATCCGCTTCTGACTCTGACAGCATTAAAAATTGAGGGAGGAACGGATTATCGGACGGATTAAAAAGAAAGGAGTTTATTTGAATGACAGAATTTAAGATGAAAGTAACACCGGAAATAGAGAACCTGACGGAGGTTTGCAAGGAGCATTCCAGCCTGGATCTGTCTCTTTATCAGAAATACGATGTAAAGCGAGGGCTTCGCGATATCAATGGTAAGGGCGTCCTGGCGGGTCTGACGCAGATTTCCAATGTATGCGCCACGAAGGTGGTTGACGGCAAGGAAGTGCCCTGTGCGGGCAGTCTTTCCTACAGGGGATATGACATCAAGGAGTTGACCAGGGGATTTATTGAAGATGACAGATACGGCTTCGAAGAAACTACCTATCTTTTACTGTTCGGCAAGCTTCCGAATGAGGAGGAACTGGAGGATTTCACCAAGCTTCTGGCGAACCAGCGCTCCCTTCCTACGAATTTCGTAAGGGACGTTATCATGAAAGCACCGTCCAAGGACATTATGAATGCCCTGTCCAGAAGTGTGCTTACACTTTATTGCTATGACAAGGAGCCGGATGATATTTCCCTTCCGAATGTACTGAGACAGTGCCTGAATCTGATCAGTGTATTTCCTCTTTTATCTGTTTATGGATATCAGGCTTACAATCACTATGTATGCGGCAAGAGCCTTTATATTCACAATCCGAAGAAAGAGCTTTCCACAGCGGAGAATATCCTCCGTATGCTTCGCCCGGATAAGAAATATTCCCATCTGGAGGCGAAGATCCTGGATCTTGCCCTGATCCTTCATATGGAGCACGGCGGTGGTAATAACTCTACATTTACTACACACGTTGTTTCCTCATCCGGAACAGACACCTATTCTGCAATCGCAGCAGCTCTCGGTTCTCTGAAAGGTCCGAAGCACGGTGGTGCCAATATTAAGGTTGTAAGTATGTTCCAGGATTTGAAGAAGAATGTGAAGGATATTTCTGACGAAGAGGAAGTAAGAGAGTATCTGAAGAAACTGCTTCACAAAGAAGCTTTTGATAAGAGAGGTCTTATTTATGGTATGGGACACGCGATCTATTCGGTATCGGATCCTCGTGCCCAGGTACTGAAAGGCTTTGTTGAGACTCTGGCCAGAGAAAAAGGCCGTATGAAAGAATACAATCTCTACGCGATGGTAGAGCAAATGGCTCCGGAGGTTATCGCCGAGGAGCGCCATATTTACAAGGGTGTCAGCGCAAACGTGGATTTTTACAGCGGTTTTGTTTACAGCATGCTGGATCTGCCTCTTGAGCTGTATACACCGATTTTTGCAGTGGCACGTATTGTGGGCTGGAGCGCCCACCGAATGGAAGAACTGATCAATACAGACAAGATCATCCGTCCGGCTTACAAGAACGTTCTGGCTCCGGCTGTATACGTACCGCTTAAGGAGCGTGAATAAGAATGACAGTGAAGCATCAGTCTTCCCTGGTCCTGGAGGGCGGGGGAAGCAGGGGAGTATTTACAGCAGGGGTTCTGGATTATCTTATGGAAAAAGAGGTGAAATTCCCATATGTGGTGGGTGTTTCCGCTGGTTCCTGCAATGCTCTTGATTATGTATCCTGGCAGCCTGGAAGGACCAGGGACTGCATGATCATAGAGGATAAGGCAAACAGCTATATTGCTACTAAGGAAGCTCTTAAGAAGCATGAGCTTTTTGACATGGATATGCTGTTTGACAAATATCCAAATGAATTGTTTCCGTTTGATTTTGATACTTTTTTTCAGTCAGATACGGAGTGTGAGCTGGTAGTGACTAACTGCCAGACTGGTGATGCGGAATATATGACTGAGAAGCATGACAGAAAGCGTCTGATGGATATTGGAAGGGCTTCTTCCAGTATTCCTGTTGTAAGCCCCATGGTAGAGATTGACGGTGTTCCTTATCTGGATGGCGGCATTGCAGATTCGATTCCCTTGATCCATGCCATGGAGAAGGGATATCGGAAGAACGTGGTGATCCTTACCCGAAATATGGGTTACCGCAAGAAGAAACCGGGAAAGAGCACTCCGCTTTATGTGGCTGCATTTCGGCATTACCCGGAATTTTTGAACACTTTATATAATCGTTACCGCAGCTACAACCGGACTTTGGAGCTTCTGGAAAAATGGGAGAGGGAAGGACATATTTTTGTCATCCGCCCGGAAATTCCCACTGTGGGGCGTGCGGAGGCGAACAAAGAGAAGCTGATGGCGTTTTATCAGCATGGTTATGATGTGATGAAAGACCATTATGAGGAACTGCAGGCGTACCTAAGCAGGTGACGGGATCTTGACAGAACCTCTTGGGAAACAGGCGCGAAATCATGTGAATACATGATTTCTGTGCATTGCAAAGCGTGTTGCCGGAGTCTGTTTGAAAAATCATCCCCGCAATCTGCATTACCATAGAAAATAAAAGAATTAAAGGATGTAACAGAATGTTTGAACGCTTTTTTCCAGATGAATATCTGGATTCAGCATATGTAGTCAACTATGAAAAACTATACCAGGAGGGATACAGGGGGATTTTGTTTGATATTGACAATACCCTGGTTCCTCATGGGGCACCGGCAGATCCGGAAGCTGTCCGGCTTTTTCAGAAGCTTCGTGACATTGGCTTTTCCTGCTGTCTGGTGTCAAACAACAGGAAAAAAAGGGTAGAACCCTTTGCCGCTTCAGTAGGCGCTCAGTTCATTGAAATGGCTGCCAAGCCGTCCAGAAAAGGCTATGAAAGGGCCATGGAGAGACTTGGAACGAACACAGGGAATACGGTCTTTATCGGAGACCAGCTTTTTACCGATATATGGGGGGCTAAGAATGCTGGCCTTCGTAATATTCTGGTAAAGCCGATCAATCCCAAGGAAGAGATCCAGATCGTGCTGAAGCGCTATCTGGAGAAAATTGTATTACATTTTTATACCAAGGAGGAGAAGAATTCATGAACCATATTGTGGTGATCGGATTTATGGGTTCTGGCAAGACAAGAGTGGGGAAACGTCTGTCCAGTGACCTGGGACTGACATTTGTGGATGTGGACAAGGTGATCGTTAAGAAGATGAACATGTCCGTAAAGGAGATTTTACAGAAATTTGGAGAGCCATATTACCGTGCTCTGGAAACTATGACTGTGAAAGCTCTGATTGAAGATAAAGAAAGAAAAGTGATTTCTCTTGGCGCAGGTCTTCCGGTTCAGGAGCAGAATGAGCAGTATATTAAGCAGCTGGGTACAGTTGTTTACCTGAAGGGGTCTGCTGAGACTCTCCGCAAGAGGCTTGAGGGAAATAGCAATCCTCTTCTGGAAGGCGAAAATCAGGAGGAAAAGATCAAAAAGCTTCTGAAACAGCGTGATCCGATTTATCATAAATTTGCAGATATTGAAGTTGTGACAGGAGTGAAGCCTTTTGAGGAGCTGATCAAGGAAATTGAAGGACAGCTTCCGTAAATACAAAAGTATTTTGCCATAATATATGGGAAAAACAGGAAAATTTGGCTGCATATGAAAAAAAGTAGTTGAAAAAATGGTACATATATAATAAAATATTTCTAGTCATAAGCACTATAAGGAGGAAAAATTAATTATGATTTCAGCAGGTGATTTCAGAAACGGTGTCACAGTAGAAATTGATGGCAACGTTTGTCAGATCGTAGAATTCCAGCACGTTAAACCGGGTAAGGGAGCTGCTTTCGTTAGAACCAAATACAAAAATATTATTACAGGATCCGTGTTAGAGAAATCTTTCCGTCCTACAGAGAAATTCCCTACAGCACGTATCGAGCGTGTTGATATGCAGTATCTCTACAGCGATGGCGGATTATATTACTTCATGAACGTAGAGACATTTGACCAGGTTGGTCTTACAGAAGAGCAGGTTGGCGATTCTCTTAAATTTGTAAAAGAGAATGAGATGGTTAAGATCTGTTCTCACAATGGCAATGTATTCGCTATTGAGCCTCCGTTATTCGTTGAGCTTGTAGTTACAGAGACAGAGCCAGGATTCGCTGGTAATACAGCTCAGGGTGCTACCAAACCGGCTATCGTTGAGACAGGAGCACAGGTAATGGTTCCGCTGTTCGTTAACCAGGGCGACAAGCTGAAAATTGACACCAGAACAGGCGAGTACCTGTCACGAGTATAAATAAATAACTGCGGAGCAGTTATTTATTTATGAGCAAGTAGCGGAAGCGGATTGCGAATATCCGTTCTAAATCGCATAAGCTGTTTATTTATGTGCCATCGGCGTATGCCGGTGGCATATTTTGTTTAATTGCAGACACATTTTTTAAAATTATTGTATACCAAAAATAAGGAGGAGCACAAATGAAATATACAACACTTGGAAAAACCGGTCTTAAGATTTCCCGTATGGGATTTGGCGGAATCCCCATCCAGAGAATTGACGCGGAAGGTACTAAGAAATTAATGAAGCAGCTGGCAGAAGAGGGTGTGAATTATATCGATACAGCCAGAGGCTATACGGTCAGCGAGGAGTATCTTGGTTATGCCCTTGAAGGAATTCGTGACAAATTTGTAATTGCCACCAAGAGTATGGCAAGAACCAGAGAGACCATGGCAGCAGACATTGAGAAGAGCCTTGGCAATCTTCGAACCAATCACATTGACCTGTATCAGGTACACAACCCAAGCATGGAACAGCTGGACACTGTTATAGGTGAGGGCGGTGCTCTGGAGGCTTTATTGGAGGCGAAAGCAGCCGGTAAAATTGGTCATATCGGTCTGACTGCACATTCTACAGCTGTTTTTGAACGCGCACTGAATCTGGACTGGGTGGAGACAATCATGTTTCCATATAATATCGTAGAAAACCAGGGCGACGAGCTGATCCGCAAATGTCAGGAGAAAAATGTGGGCTTTATTGCCATGAAGCCATTAGCAGGTGGTGCAATTGAGAATGGCACTCTTGCACTTCGTTATGTCTGTTCTAACCCGGCTGTTACTGTGGTAATCCCGGGAATGGCAGAAGTATCTGAACTGGAAGAGAACATTAAGGCATGCTCTGACACAGCACCTCTTACAGAGGCAGAGCTTGCAGAAATGGAACAGATCCGCCATCAGCTGGGCACCAATTTCTGCCGTCGCTGCAATTACTGTGCGCCATGTACGGTTGGAATCAGCATCCCAAGCGCATTCCTTTTCGCAGGATATCTGGAACGCTACAATCTGGCTGACTGGGCGAAAGACCGCTACGGCAGCATGGCAGTGAAAGCTTCTGCATGTGTGGGATGCGGCAAGTGCGAGACAAGATGCCCATATCATCTGCCAATCCGGGAAATGCTGAAGAAGGTTGCAGAAGAATTTGGAGAATAATAAAAACTGCCCTGTGCGACTCCAATGGTTTTTCAGATAATTTTGCAAAA
This sequence comes from Ruminococcus sp. AM42-11, assembly GCF_003480145.1. Lineage (NCBI taxonomy): Bacteria > Bacillati > Bacillota > Clostridia > Eubacteriales > Oscillospiraceae > Ruminococcus > Ruminococcus sp. AM42-11. Next base: position 17,595 of record NZ_QUIO01000053.1, read on the forward strand.
AAAGAAAAAATGTATTGACTCTATAGTAACTATATAGTTTACTATAAAGAAGCCTTAAGAAAACCTTATAGCAACTACAAAGTTGCGGATAAGAAAAATAAGTGATACTGACCACGGAGTGAACAGTATCGAATACACGAAAACAGGATCTGATCAAGGAGGATTATGATGAAAAACTGGTGGTTATGGGATTAGCAATGGCAATGACAGCGGCTATGGTAAATGGTGTATGTACTCAGCCGGTACAGGCAGCTGATGGAGAAGGACTGAAGGTAGCACTTTTACTTTCCGGAGCAGCAAATGACCAGGGCTGGAATCAGACAGCATACGAAGGAACACAGAAAGCCTGTGAGAAATACGGATACGAGCTGGCTTACACAGAGAACCTGGAAGTTGCTGATATTTCCGCTGCTTTTGCTGACTATGCAAGTGCAGGTTATGATGTGGTAATCGGTCACGGATATGAGTTCGGTGATCCTGCACTGGAAGTTGCAGAGACCTACCCAGACACCAAATTCATCTGCACAGAGGCTGACGCTTCCGCTGACAACGTAGCTTCCTACGTTATGGCATGTGAGCAGACCGCTTATGTAGAAGGAATCATTGCTGCTTCTACTTCTGAGTCTGGTAAGCTTGGCGCCATTGGACCGATCCCTGGAGATTCCCTTGTAAAGATCATTAACGGATATGAAGACGGAGCAAAATCCGTAAATCCTGATATCGAAGTTCAGACAGCCTGGACAAACTCTTTTGTTGATACACAGCTTGCACAGGAAGCTGCAAAAGCTATGATCGACAATGGCGTAGACGTAATCAAGCATTGTGCAAATGCTTGCGGAAATGGTGCAATGACAGCAGCTGTTGAGGCTGGAATCTGGTGCCAGGGCGATTCTTACGATCAGAGCTCTTTAGCACCTGACAATATTCTTGATTCTGCAATTTACAATCTTGATGTTGTAATTGATACTGCCCTTGGCAGCGTTGCAGACGGAAGCTTTGAGGGAGATGTTTACAACCTTGGTATGGCAGATGGCGCAGTAGAAGTTCTCCTTTCCGACAATCTTTCCGATGATGTGAAAGCAACTGCACAGGATGCAATTGATAAGATCGTTTCCGGCGAGCTTGAAGTTGAGCGCGACTACACAATGAGACAGTAAGAAATCGGATTTGTAACCGCGGATTGAGATATCTGTTTTTATAAAAATGGCTCGCAATCTGAAATCCGGCAACTGATTGTTCAAAGACAAATGAAGCTGAAATGGAGGAAAGTTATCAATCAGTCAGTGGAGATAACCTTCCGAAGTTTCAGCTTTTTAAAACACTTTAATTATACGAGAAAAAGGAGAAAACCATGTCTCTTCTTCAAATGAAACATATCTGTAAATCATTTTCCGGCGTATATGCAAATGAGAATATCAACCTGACAGTAGAAAAAGGTGAGATCCATGCTCTCCTCGGTGAGAACGGAGCCGGAAAGACCACACTTGTTAATATTATATTTGGTCTTTACACTGCAGACAGCGGTGAAATTTTGTGGAAAGACAAGCCAGCGGATTTTGCCTCTCCAAGGGAAGCTATCGATGCAGGCATTGGAATGGTCCAGCAGCATTTTTCCCTGGTAAATAAAATGACAGTTCTGGATAACATTGTTCTGAATCTGAAGGACAACTCCTTTTTCCTGGACAGAGCTGCTGCAAAAAAGAAGCTGACTGATCTGGCAGAAAAATACGGACTCTACGTGAACCCGGATGCTGTGATCAGTGATCTGTCAGTGGGAGAACAGCAGCGCGTGGAAATCCTGAAAGCATTATACAGAAATGTAGAACTTCTGATTCTGGATGAGCCTACTGGCGTACTCACCCCTCAGGAAACCACACAGTTTTTCGATGTTCTCCGCAATCTGAAAAAAGAAGGCTATGGAATCATTATCATCACCCATCGTATGAGCGAGATTATGGCAATCAGTGACAAGGTTACCATTCTTCGGGATGGCAGACAGGTGGCAGATCTTGTGACTGCAGACACCAATCCGGAAGAGCTGTCTGCCTATATGATCGGACGAGAGCTGAATGATGACTATCATATAGAAGGTTCTCCCAAAAAAGATATTATGCTGGAATTGAAAAATGTGTCCAATCATCACAGAAAACACAGCCGTCATAAGCTTGAGAATATCAGCCTTACCATTCACAAAGGGGAAATCCTTGGAATTGCCGGTGTGGAAGGAAACGGACAAAAAGAGCTTGCAGAGGTGATCACCGGAATTCAGAAAACCGGTGAGGGCGAAATTCTTCTGGACGGACAGAATCTGGCAGGAATCAATATCCGCGGACGTTATGAAGCAGGTGTTTCCTATATTTCAGAGGACAGATTGTCAGACAGTCTGATCACCGGAATGAACATTTCAGAAAACCTTGTTCTCCGGGAATATGGGAAGCTTCCATTTGCAAACCATTCTATTATAAACAAAGCAGCTATCCGTAAAAATGCAGCAGAAAAAATGAAACAATATCAGGTGCGCGCATCCGGAAAGTCGGGGATTGATACGCTTGTAAAGCTTTTGTCAGGCGGAAACCAGCAGAAGCTGATCATAGCCAGAGAGCTGAACGATCATGCAAAAGTGATCGTGGCAAGCCAGCCTACCAGAGGTCTTGACATCGGTGCTACAGAATTTGTCCGTCAGCAGCTTATTGATCAGAGAAATGCAGGAAAAGGTGTTATGCTGATCTCTGCAGACCTGGAAGAAATTATGGCGTTAAGTGACAGGATCGCAGTGCTTTTTGGTGGAAAAATCGTGGGAATCCTGAATAGAGAAGAAGCTACTGTACAGAAAATCGGCCTTCTCATGGGCGGAATTTCAGAAGAGGAGGCAAGATAATGGAGAAGGAAAAAAGAACAAGAGGGATTACAGATGTACTTCTGATTCTTGTGATTACAATTCTGGCAGGTACGGTTTTGATCCTTGCATGCGGCGCAAGCCCGATGGAAGCATACGGTCTTTTCTTCCGTGGAATCTTTGGAACACCTGCAGGATTTGCAGAAATTTTTGTAAAAGCATGCCCGCTGATCCTTACAGGTCTTGGCTGCGCAGTAGCATATCGTACCGGCTTTTTCAACATTGGTGCAGAAGGACAGTTTTATGTAGGGGCAATGGCAACTACCATGGTAGCTCTGAACTGGACTGCTGTTCCGGGAATACCAAGAATTATCCTTTCCCTGGTAATCGGATTTCTGGCAGGTGGCGTGTGGGCGCTGATCGCAGCAGTGTGCAAAGCGAAATTCAATATTTCCGAAATTATTGTCACTATTATGCTGAATTATATTGCAATTAATTTTCTTGGCTATGCAGTCCGTTCCTTCCTGATGGACCCGGAAGGAAATGTTCCGCAGTCTGCGAAAATTGACAAAGCCGTACAGCTTGGAACCCTGATCCGGGCAACCCGTTTTCATGCAGGGATTCTGATCGCAATCATCTGTGTACTTGTAGTATGGTTTTTCCTGGAAAAAACAACTATGGGATACGAATTGAAGGCAGTTGGACTGAACAAACGTGGAAGCACCTGCAACGGTATTTCTGTTATGAAAAATATTGTGCTTTCCGCCTTTTTAAGCGGCGGACTTTCCGCAGTGGCAGGTGGAATCGAGGTTCTTGCCATTCAGAAAAAGCTTCTGGAGGGAATCTCCTCAAACTGTGGCTATACGGCTGTTTTGATCGCACTTGTGGCATTTAACAACCCTATTGGCGTATTCTTCGTGGCAGTGCTTTATGCAGCAATGCAGGTAGGTGCAAGCTCCATGCAAAGACAGCTTGGAGTACCGTCTGCAATCGTTAATATTTTGATCGGTCTGGTTGTTGTTTTGATTCTGGGAAGAGAACTGTTTCATTTCAAAAAGAAACAGGCAAAAGTTGGAAAAGGAGGAAATGCGTAATGCTTCAGCAGATTTTCAGTTTAAGCTTTATGACGGCTTTTCTGGCCGCAGCAGTTCGTCTGGCAGTGCCGCTTATGTATGGCGGAATTGGTGAGACCATTGCGGAAAAATCCGGTATTCTGAATATCGGAATGGAAGGTGTTATGCTCAGCGGTGCATTCTTTTCCTTTGCAGGTGCCTGGTATTCCGGCAATCTGTTTGTGGGACTTCTGTGCGGTATGGCAGGAGGACTTATAGTCAGTCTGCTTCATGGACTTCTTTCCATTACGCTGATCCAGAACCAGTCTGTTTCTGGTCTTGCCATCAACATGCTTATGCTTGGCGTCACCAGCTTTTTATTTAAATTAATGTCAAATGGACAGGGCTATCAGCAGATCGAGACTTTCCCAAACATTGCCATTCCAGGCTTGTCAAAGATTCCGTTGATCGGAGATGCATTTTTTAACTGCGATTTCCTGACTTATATCCTTTATGTTCTCCTGATCCTTACCTGGGTTTTTTACAAAAAAACCAATCTGGGGCTGTCCTTTATGGCAGTGGGAGAACACCCACGTGCAGCAGAATCCGCAGGCATCCAGGTGAAAAAATACCGCTGGATCGTGATGGTATTTAACGGAATCCTTGGAGGAATCGGCGGTGCATATCTGGTACTGGTACAGCTTGGCGTTTTTACAGAAAATATGATTTCTGGCCGTGGCTATATTGCTCTTGCAACTGTTATTCTTGGACGATACACACCTTTTGGAATGTTTGGAGCAGCTCTTTTGTTCGGAGCTGCCAATGCCCTGCAGATTCGTCTCCAGACCATCGGCGTATCCATTTCTCCGTTCCTTCTGGCAATTTTGCCATATGCGCTGACCCTTATTGCAATGCTTGGTGCTGCTGGAAAGAACAGTGAACCAGAAGCTCTTGCTAAGCCTTATGTAAAAGGCTCAAGATAGGAGTATCTATGGCAAATAAAGAGTATCTGAACGTAAATGAGCTGGCGACCTTATTCGGATTGAACGTGCAGACCCTGCATTATTATGACAAAATCGGAATTCTGAAGCCCAGCTACAGAGACCCGAAAAACGGATATCGGAAATATCGTTTTGATCAGACTTATAAGCTTGCATCCATCCGCTATATGCGAAAACTGGGTTATTCCATTGAGGCAGTCCGGGATTTTCAGGACACAAAAAGTCCTGATGAGGCGCTTAAAAGACTGAAGGAGCGTTCCGCAGCCATTCATGCCCAGTGGGAAGAGATGATGCGGATCGACCATGCGATTTTGCGAAAAATACAGTTTATTGAAGATTCGAAAGCAGGAATTGATTACGAAAATATCCAGGTGGTGAAATATCCAGAGCGAAAATATATTCCCATCGGAGCAGAAGAGGAGCTTTATGCAGGCGAATCCTTCTACTTTTATCCAACCATTGTATTTTATGGGGAAAATAGCAAGGAATTTGGAGCGCTTCTTACAGATGCCGTTCCAAAGGAAAATGCGGAGATACGCACGATTCCTGCAGGAACCTATGTTGTGGGGTATCACAAAGGGGCATATGAAGAGATTCAGGACAGCTTTAAAAGGATAAAGGAATGGGGACGGAATCTGAATCTGGAGGATACCATTCTGGCGCTGAATATCATCGACCAGTTTGTGGAACAGGATAATGATAATTATTCTACCAGGATCGAGGTCAGGATTGCAGATACAAAATAGAGGAAAAGCGATGCGAGAAAGAGAAAAAATGCAATGATTAAGAATGTGAGGGACAAAAAATGGCAGTAAAGATTTACCACGGAGATATTTTGTTTACACCGTCAGCAGACAGGTTAGAGATTCACGAAAACAGTTATATAATTGTAGAAGATGGAGTGGTTTCACAGATCTGTGAAAAGATTCCGGAGCAGTATCAGGGCGCAGAGGTTGTAGATTACGGCGATAAGCTGATCATTCCGGCTTTTTCCGATCTTCATGTACACGGAGCACAGTATGTACAGCGTGGAATTGGTATGGACTGTCTGCTTTCCGACTGGCTGAATCATTATACATTTCCGCAGGAATCCCGTTTCCAGAATATGGAATATGCGAAAAACTGCTACGATGCATTTGTAGATGATATGCTCCGTCATGGTACTTTCCATGCCAATGTTTTTGCAACCATTCACCGTGAGGCCACAAACTATCTCTTTGATAAAATGGAAGAGAAAGGCATGTATGGTTATGTGGGAAAGGTGAACATGGACTGCAATTCTCCGGAATTTCTCACCGAGACCACAGAGGATTCCCTGAAGGAAACAGAGAAGTATCTGGCAGAACATGAGGGCAGCAAAAAGGTGAAAACCATTCTGGCTCCCCGTTTTGCCCCGACCTGCAGCAAGCCGCTGATCGATGGTCTTGGCAAGCTGGCAGCAAAATATCATTGTGGTGTGCACACTCATCTGGTAGAGTCTCTGTGGGAGGCACAGGAAGCTCTGAATCTGTTTCCGGGCTATGGTTCTGACGCAGAAATTTATGAGCGCGCAGGCCTGATGGATCACGGTCCGTCTATTTTCGCCCATGTTATTTTCCCAACTGAGGAAGATAAGCGGATTCTGAAAAAACATGGAAGCTTTTCTGTTCACTGCCCGGATGCCACTGTGAATATTATTGCAGGAATTATGCCGCTGCAGCATATGGAGCTGAGGGACTGAAAATTGCCATGGGAACCGACATTGCCGGTGGCCACGGAATCGGCATCTACCGTCAGGTTGCAAGAGCCGTACAGTTATCCAAGCTGAAAGAATTCTACGAGCCACAGGAGAGTAAGACCATTACTATTACACAGGCATTCTATCATGCAACCAAAGAGTCTGGAAGTGTATTCGGTAAGGTTGGTTCTTTCGAAAAAGGGTATGCGTTTAATGCTCTTGTGATTGATAATATGGAAGATCCATGGACAAAAATGACGGCAGAGGAGAAACTGGAGCGTTTCTGCTACATCGGAGATGACCGGAATATTAAGGCAAGATATATTGATGGGGAGCTGTTGGAGCAGGAATTTTAGAAATTTACTATTTAGTGTGTTGAAAGTTGTTCAAGGCGGACGCACTCGGACAATGGTGATTGCTCACTCGCCGGCGCAACGCTCCAGCGAACTAACTGCTAACTGCGACTAAATCGTTCAGGAGAGCCTTCACGATTAAGTCTCCGTAAGCAGTGGATTTCGCCTACGCTAAAACCGCGCCTGAAATGGCTCGCTAGAGCAATCACCATTGCCCGAATGCTGTGTACTGGCTGGGACTTATTTGTACATAG
>NZ_QUIO01000054.1:0-21007 GCF_003480145.1 Ruminococcus sp. AM42-11
GCGAAATCCAGCGCTTACGGAGACTTATGCGTGAGGGCTCTCCCGAACGCATTAGTCGCAGTTAGCGATTAGTTCGCTGGAGCGTTGCGCCGGCGAGTGAGTAATACACATTGCCCAAATGCGTCCCTCCTGAAAAACTTTTCACCCTCCCAACACACTAAATAGAAAATTTGCGAAGAAGGAGACACACAATGGCTTTTACCCACCTCCACGTCCACACCGAATACTCCCTGCTGGACGGTTCCAATAAAATAAAAGAATATGTTGCCCGTGTAAAGGAGCTTGGGATGGACAGCGCGGCCATCACAGACCATGGGGTCATGTACGGCGTCATCGATTTTTACCGGGCAGCGAAAGCAGCCGGAATCAATCCAATCCTTGGCTGCGAAGTCTATGTAGCCCCTGGTTCCCGCTTCGACCGCGAGATCGGCAGTGGCGACGACCGTTACTACCATCTGGTACTTCTTGCCGAGAACAATCAGGGCTACCAGAACCTTATGAAAATTGTATCCAAAAGCTTTAAAGAAGGCTTTTACTATAAACCACGAGTAGACCTGGAGCTTCTCCGGGAATATCACGAAGGCCTCATCGCGCTGAGCGCCTGCCTGGCCGGTGAAGTAGCCCGGTTCCTTAACAGAGGAATGTACCCGGACGCTAAGAAGGCGGCCCTCCGCTATCAGGAAATTTTCGGCGAAGGCAATTTTTTCCTGGAGCTTCAGGATCATGGAATTCCGGAACAGCAGAATGTAAACCAGCAGCTTCTGCGCATGCACCAGGAGACTGGAATTGACCTGGTAGCCACTAACGATATTCATTACACCTACAAAGAAGATGCTGATCCTCACGACATTCTTCTGTGTCTCCAGACAGGGAAGAAGCTGTCCGATACAGACCGTATGCGCTACGAAGGCGGTCAGTACTACGTGAAATCCGAGCAGGAAATGGCGGCACTTTTCCCATATGCACTGGAAGCCTTGGAGAACACACATAAAATAGCAGAGCGCTGCCACGTAGAAATTGAATTCGGAGTTACCAAGCTGCCAAGATTCGACGTTCCCGAGGCTACACCTCCTGGGAATACCTGAATAAGCTCTGCTTCGAAGGTCTGGAGCGCCTGTACGATCCGGTTACCCCAGAGCTACGGGAGCGACTGGAATACGAGCTGAACACTATCAAAAATATGGGCTATGTTGACTACTTCCTCATTGTGTGGGATTTCATCCATTATGCCCGCAGTAATGGCATTGAAGTAGGCCCCGGACGAGGCTCCGCAGCCGGAAGTATTGTTGCATATACCCTTGGAATCACCTTACTTGATCCAATCAAATATGACCTTCTGTTTGAACGTTTCCTGAATCCGGAGCGAGTATCCATGCCTGATATTGACGTGGATTTCGGATTTGAGCGAAGACAGGAAGTAATCGACTATGTTGTACGGAAATACGGCAAAGACTGTGTGGTTCAGATTGTTACATTCGGTACTTTGGCAGCCCGCGGTGTTATCCGTGATGTAGGCCGTGTCCTCGATATGCCATATGCCCAGGTAGACTCCATTGCGAAAATGGTTCCTGCCAAAATACCGAATGTGAAGCTTGTCACAATTGATAAAGCCATGGAAGTAAACCCGGAACTGAAAAAAGCATACGACGAGCAGCCGGATGTGCATCATTTGATTGACATGGCTAAACGTCTGGAAGGTCTTCCAAGACATACCTCCATGCACGCTGCCGGAGTTGTAATCAGCCAGAAAGACGTCTCCGAGTATGTGCCCCTTTCACGCGCGCAGGACGGAACCATCGTCACCCAGTTTGTCATGACAACTCTTGAGGAGCTGGGACTTTTGAAAATGGATTTCCTTGGCCTTCGAACCCTGACTGTAATCAACAACGCAGTAAAAAATGTAAAGAAAAATTACGGCATATCCCTTGATATGCAAAAGATAGATTATAATGACCAGAAAGTGCTGGATTCTCTTGGAACAGGTCGTACTGACGGTGTGTTCCAGCTGGAAAGCGGCGGAATGAAAGGATTCATGAAAGAACTGAAGCCACATAGCCTTGAGGATGTAATCGCCGGAATTTCCCTGTACCGCCCAGGCCCTATGGACTTTATTCCCCAGTATATCCGCGGCAAGAACCGTCCGGACACCATCCACTACGACTGTCCGCAGCTGGAGCCGATTCTGAGGCCACCCACGGGTGTATTGTGTACCAGGAGCAGGTTATGCAGATCGTACAGAGCCTTGCAGGATTTACCCTGGGACGAAGTGACCTTCTCCGCCGGGCCATGTCCAAGAAGAAACTTAACGTTATGGAAAAAGAACGCCAGGCTTTTGTCTATGGAAACGAAGCGGAAGGTGTTCCCGGCTGTATTAAAAATGGAATTGATGAGAAAATTGCAAATAAGATCTACGATGAAATGATCGATTTTGCACAGTATGCATTTAACAAATCCCATGCTGCGGCATACGCCTATGTTACGTATCAGACTGCCTTTCTGAAATACTATTATCCGGTAGAATATATGGCTGCGCTGATGACCTCCGTAATCGACAAGCCTACCAAGGTTGCCGAGTATATTCAGGTCTGCCGCCAGATGAATATTCCGATCTTGCCGCCGGACATCAACAAAGGCGAGTATGGTTTTTCTGTATCAGGAGGCTCGATCCTCTATGCACTTTCCGCAATCAAGAGCGTAGGCCGTCCGGTCATCGAGGCTATTGTTGCAGAGAGAAAAGAACATGGCGAGTACCTTTCCGTGAAGAACTTTATTGAGCGGAATATGGAAGCTGTGAACAAGCGTGCTATTGAGAACTTTATCAAGGCCGGTGCTCTGGATTGTCTGGAAGGAAACCGTCATCAGAAGATGGTCGTTTTTGGTCAGATCGTAGATGACATTTCCCGAAACAAGAAGCAGTCTATGGCAGGGCAGCTCAGCTTATTCGACATTGCCAGCGAAGATGAAAAAAAAGAATTTGAAATCCGCATGCCGAATCTGGAAGAATATGACAAAGAGACGGTTCTGTCCTATGAAAAAGAAGTCCTTGGCATATACCTGAGCGGTCATCCTCTGGATCGCTACCGTAATATAATGGAGAAAATGATTTCCGCAAGAACGATTGATTTTCAGCCATCAGATGAAGATGACCGTGAAGGCGGTGAACCGGATGAGTCAAAAGTACGGGACAATCAGAAAGTCATCATAGGAGGAATGATCACAGAGAAAAACGTGAAGTATACCAAAACAAACAAAGTGATGGCGTTCCTTACCGTGGAGGATCTGGTTGGAACTGTGGAAGTCATGGTTTTCCCAAGAGATTACGAGAAATGGCAGAATATGATCAATGAGGACGCCAGGGTATTCATCCAGGGACGCGTATCTGCCGAGGATGACAAGGCCAGCAAACTGATCCTGGAAAAGGTCCGTGCCTTTTCTGATATTCCAAGAGAGCTTTGGCTGCAGTTTGAAAGCAAGGAGGATTACAGCCAGAGGGAAAAAGAATTGCTGGAAGACTTACGGAAATCCCAGGGAACGGACAGCGTTGTAATTTATCTGAAGGATGTAAAAGCAATGAAAAAACTGTCTGCTGCATACCATGTAAATCTGCAGGATGAATGGCTTGCACAGATGAGTAAAAAATATGGTGAAGGCAATGTCCGGGTTGTAGAAAGAGCTCTGAAAACGCTTTAAAGTGAAGAATCAGACAGGTATATGGAAAATTATGGTAAAATCACGGAAAACAGAGTGTAATTTCGGCAATTACTTAAGGAAAGAGTCTTGAAAAACCTTTGAAAATGCTATAAACTAATGCTGAATATGTGTATAGAAAAACGAGGGCGTTTCCACTGAAAATGGAGACACAGCTCCCGACGATTCATAAGATGGAGGAGATTATTATGGCAGAAAACAAAGTTAAGACCATTGGTGTCCTTACCAGCGGCGGTGACGCTCCTGGAATGAACGCTGCAATCCGTGCAGTTGTAAGACGTGGACTTTCCAGCGGACTTAAAGTAAAAGGTATCCAGAAGGGCTATAACGGCCTTTTAAACGAAGAGATCATCGATATGACAGCAAGAGATGTATCCGACACCATCGAGCGTGGTGGTACAATTCTTTACACTGCAAGATGTGCCGAGTTCCGCACAGCGGAAGGACAGCAGCGTGGTGCAGAGATCTGCCGCAAGCACGGTATTGACGGACTTGTTGTAATCGGTGGAGACGGTTCCTTTGCCGGAGCCCAGAAGCTTGCCAACCTTGGAATCAACACAATCGGAATTCCAGGAACCATCGACCTTGACATTGCATGTACAGAGTACACCATTGGTTTTGATACCGCTGTTAATACAGCTATGGAAGCAATTGACAAGGTTCGTGATACATCTACTTCCCATGAGAGATGCAGTATCATCGAGGTTATGGGACGTGGAGCCGGCTGGCTTGCACTGTGGTGCGGCATTGCCAATGGAGCAGAGGATGTTCTGATCCCTGAGAAGTATGACTATGATGAGCAGAAGCTGATCAATAACATTATTGAGAGCCGTAAGATGGGTAAAAAACACCACATCATCATCAATGCAGAGGGTATCGGTCATTCACAGGCTATGGCAACTCGTATCGAGGCTGCTACAGGAATCGAGACACGTGCTACTATCCTTGGTCACATGCAGCGTGGTGGAAGCCCAACATGTAAAGACCGTGTATATGCATCCATGATGGGTGCTATGGCAGTAGACCTTCTTCTGGAAGGCAAGAAGAGCCGTGTTGTTGGATACCGCCATGGTGATTTCGTTGATTTCGATATCAATGAAGCTCTTGCAATGGAGAAGAGCGTCACTCCATATATGTGGGAGGTTTGTGAGTCCCTTTCTCATAACTATAGGAAATAACAGTGATAATACGGTTCACTTGTCTCAGAGCATATCTCCGATTGGGTTTTGCAGTCTGTGATACACGTTTTGCAGAAATCCTTTGAGCTATGTGTCAGCGTCAGGTGAACCGTAATTATAAAAGAGTCATTGTTCCTGACATTCTACAGCAGAGTATTTTGCGAAAGATGCTGAGGGGCAGTGACATAAAGGAAGCTTATGTTCATTCAAAACCTGCAATATAAATTGCATAAACTGAATACGGCACAGATTATTACCCTCAGCTTTGCGGGGGTAATTTTTGTAGGAGGATTAATTTTGTGGCTGCCTTTCTGTACGGCAGCAGGCCAGACCACTTCGTTCTCCGATGCTATGTTTACAGCCACCACCTGTGTATGTGTAACCGGTCTTGTGACTGTGACCACAGCCACGCACTGGAGCCTGATCGGCAAGCTGGTGATCCTTTTGCTGATCCAGATTGGCGGAATTGGTCTGATCGCTCTTGCCAGCATTATTTTTATTTCCCTGAATAAGAAGATCAGTCTGAAGAACCGCAGAATGATCCAGGAATCCTATAATCTGGAGCAGATGTCCGGTCTGGTAACAGTGGTGAGAAAAGTGGTTCTCTGCGTATTTGCAGCGGAAGGAATCGGAGCCGTCGGCTATGCATTCTGCTTTGTACCAGAGCTTGGACTGGTGAAAGGTCTGGGGCAGGCTGCTTTTACAGCAGTTTCAGCCTTTTGCAACGCAGGAATCGATCTCTTGGGAGAGAACAGTCTGGCAGACTATGTAACCAATCCTCTGGTGAATGTGACAACGATGGGATTAATTATTGCTTCTGGACTTGGCTTTAACGTATGGTGGGATCTTGGAAAAAGAATAAAGCTGGTTTTTCAGAAGAAGCTTTCTCCTGGCAGATTATTCCGGACCCTTCGTCTGCAGAGCAAGCTGGTTTTGACTACAACCGGGATTTTGCTCCTTGGTGGGACAATCTGTATTTTACTGTTTGAGTATAAGAACCCGGACACACTGGGAAGTCTGTCCTTTGGACAGAAGCTGATGGCAGCGGCATTTCAGTCTGTGACCACAAGAACTGCAGGATTTTTTACAATTGATCAGGGGGCACTGACCAGCGGAAGCGTAATAATCTGTTTGTTTCTTATGCTGGTTGGAGGTTCTCCTATGGGGACTGCCGGCGGAGTGAAGACGACTACACTTGCAGTGCTTGTGCTGAGTATTATTGCCAACCTCGGGGAAAAAAAGATGTAGAGGTTTATGGGAGAAAGATTCGCAGCAGTTATATCCGTTCTGCGCAGGTAGTTGTGGGAATGGCGGTTAGTGTGCTGCTTATTTCCGTGCTGGGGATTTTTGCAATTATGCCGGATGCACCTTTTGTGGATGTGCTGTATGAGCTTACTTCTGCAATTGGAACCGTAGGTCTTTCCAGAGGACTGACCGCGGTCCTGAATACACCGGCCAAATGGATCGTTATTTTTACCATGTATCTTGGAAGAATCGGTCCGCTGACACTGGGCGCGGCAGTTGTATCCCGTGCGCAGAAGCGAACTAAAGATGTACATCTGGCAGAAGAGAATATTATGATAGGATAGAAAATGGCGTCTGTGGACGACATTATCCCGCATGAAAGTCCGTTGCTTTCATAGCAGATTTTAAAGGAGATTAGAATGAGCGGAAAATCCTTTGCAGTCATTGGATTGGGGCAGTTTGGAATGACCCTGGCGAAAGAGCTTGCGAATGCAGATTATGATGTTTTGGCAATTGATGATAAAGATGAGAATATTCAGGAAATTGCAGATACTGTCACTTATGCAGTTCGTGCAGATGTGCGCGAGCCTGGAATTCTGAAATCCCTGGGCGTGCAGAACGTAGACGTTGCGATTATTGCGGTTGCAGAAAATATGGAAGCCAGTATTACAGCTACCATGCAGGTGAAGGACCTGGGCGTCCCGCTTGTTCTGGCGAAGGCAATGAATTCCCTTCATGGCCGGATCCTGGAGAAAATTGGTGCTGATCAGGTAATATATCCGGAGCGTTCTATGGGAATCCGCGTTGCCCGTAATTTTACAGCCAGTGGATTTGAGGATGTGTTTGAGCTTTCTACGGAGTTCAGTATGGCAGAATTCCGGATCCCGGGTGAATGGGTGGGGAAAAGTCTTTCAGAGATCAGGCTCCGTGAGCAGCATCATATAAATCTGGTTGCAGTGAAGCATGGAGATTCTGTAAATGTAAACCTGAATCCTGCGGAGAAGCTGGAAGCGGGTTGTATTCTGGTTGCAGTAGGAAAGAACGAGGATTTGAATAAATTCCGAAAGCCGCTGTAACAGGGAGGATAATTTATGATAACCAGTGCAAATAATACACAGGTAAAAAATATCATACAGTTAAACCAGAAGGCCAAGGCCCGCAGGGAACAGGGGTTGTTTGTGGCTGAGGGACGGAAAATGTTCGGGGAAGCTCCAAAGGACTGGATTTCCAGGGTTTATGTGACAGAATCCCTGACTGCAGATGAGTCCCTGATGAAGCAGGTCATGGAGCTTCCGGAAGAAAAAAGAGAAATCGTGGCAGATAATGTTTTCCGCCAGATGTGTGATACCAGGACTCCACAGGGAATTCTTACAGTTCTGAAGAAACCGGTGTGGACTGTGGAAGATATTTTAAAAGGAGATGCTCCTTTGGTAATGGTTCTTGAGGATCTTCAGGATCCGGGAAATGCAGGGACTATTTTCCGAACAGGTGAGGGTGCTGGTGTTTCCGGTGTTTTTCTTACGAAAACCTGCGTAGACATTACCAATCCAAAGGTCATCCGCTCAACAATGGGATCTGTTTACAGAATGCCTTTCCTATATGTGGAGGATGTGGTATCATTAAAAGCGGAACTGGAGCAAAAAGGTATCCGTACCTTTGCAGCCCACCTGAAAGGAAAAAATTCCTATGATCAGGAGGATTATCAGGGCGGCACAGCATTTCTTATTGGAAATGAAGGAAACGGGTTGACGGAAGAGGCAGCAGAAGCTGCTGATTGTCTCATCCGGATCCCCATGTGCGGCAAGGTGGAGTCCTTGAATGCAGCTATGGCTGCAGGAATTTTGATGTATGAGGCTGCAAGGCAGAGACGGTAGGGTTAGCTGATCTGGAATCTGTCTGCTGAAGTATATCTGATGACGTATGGCAGATTTTGACAATCGCTTATCTGAAAGGGGGAGTCTTATGGAACCAATTATCTGGCTGGGAGTCCTGGCTGTGCTTCTGGTTATTGAAGGGCTTACCACGGCACTTACTACGATCTGGTTTGCAGGAGGCGCACTTGCTGCCGCTATTGCAGCCGGCATTGGAATGGGAATCGTGCCGCAGCTTCTTCTGTTTTTCTGTGTTTCACTGGTGCTGCTGTTTTTTACAAGACCGGCAGCTCTGAAGCTTATGAGAAAAGACACAGAGAAAACAAATGTGGAAGGTCTTCTTGGAAAAAAGGCTGTCGTGATCCAGAAGATCAATAATCTGGCCCAGACAGGTCAGGTCCGCATCAATGACATTGAATGGATGGCCCGGACATCCGATGACAGCGTAACAATTCCGGTTGACACTGTAGTAATCATAAAAGCAGTCCACGGCGTTAAATTGATCGTGGAGTCAAAGGAGGCGTAATATGGGAAGTATCTTATTTTTGCTGATCGTCATTATTCTGGTGCTGTGGATCTTGGCATCCTGCATCCGCATCGTACCCCAGGCATATGCGATCGTACTTGAGCGTTTAGGCGCTTACCAGGCAACATGGGGAACCGGCGTACACTTCAAACTTCCATTTGTAGAGCGTGTGGCAAGAAAAGTCAATCTGAAAGAGCAGGTTGTAGATTTCCCACCACAGCCGGTTATCACAAAAGATAACGTAACCATGCAGATTGATACTGTTGTATTTTTCCAGATCACAGACCCGAAGCTGTACGCATACGGCGTTGAGAATCCGATCATGGCTATCGAGAATCTTTCCGCGACTACATTGCGTAACATTATCGGTGATATGGAACTGGATGAAACCCTGACCTCACGTGAGGTGATCAATACCAAGATGCGTGCTTCCCTTGACGTGGCAACTGATCCATGGGGAATCAAGGTAAACCGTGTAGAGCTTAAAAATATCATTCCTCCGGCCGCTATTCAGGAAGCCATGGAGAAACAGATGAAAGCAGAGCGTGAGAGACGTGAGGCAATTCTGATCGCAGAAGGTGAGAAGAAGTCCACCATCCTTGTTGCAGAGGGTAAAAAGGAATCTGCAATTCTTGATGCCGAAGCTGAGAAGCAGGCTGCTATCCTTCGCGCGGAAGCGCAGAAAGAGCGCATGATCAAAGAGGCAGAAGGTCAGGCAGAGGCAGTTCTGAAGGTTCAGAAGGCGAATGCAGAAGGTCTTCGTATGATCAAGGAGGCAGGTGCTGACAATGCAGTTCTTACCCTGAAGAGCTTCGAAGCTCTTGCGAAAGTGGCAGACGGCAAATCTACCAAGATTATTATCCCGTCAGAGATCCAGAACCTGGCAGGACTGGCAGCTTCTTTGAAGGAAGTTGTTGTGGATGAGAAGGATAAAGAAAAGTAAGAGGAAGATAGAGGAGGATTATTATGAACTTAAAAGGCAGAAATTTTTTGACCCTGAAAGACTTTACACCAGAGGAAATTCTGTATCTTCTTGATTTATCCGCTGAGTTAAAGGCAAAGAAAAAAGCCGGTGAGCTTACCGAGTATTACAAAGGCAAAAATATTGCCTGATCTTTGAGAAAACCAGCACCAGAACACGTTGTTCCTTCGAGGTGGCAGCCCATGATCTTGGAATGGGAAGCACCTATCTGGATCCAACTGGCTCCCAGATCGGCAAGAAAGAGAGCATTGCAGATACTGCGAGAGTTCTTGGAAGAATGTATGATGGTATTGAGTACCGTGGATTTGGTCAGGAAATTGTAGAAGATCTTGCAAAATATGCAGGAGTTCCGGTTTGGAACGGTCTGACAAACGAATATCATCCAACACAGATGTTAGCAGATATGCTTACCATTCGTGAGCATTTCGGATATCTGAAAGGAATCAAGCTGGTTTACATGGGCGATGCCCGTTACAATATGGGTAACTCCCTGATGGTAGCCTGCTCCAAGCTTGGTATGCATTTCGTAGCCTGCACAAGTAAGAAATATTTCCCGAATGAGGAGCTGGTTGCTCAGTGCAAAGAGTACGCAGCAGAGTCCGGCGCAACCATTACTCTTACAGAGGATGTAGAGACTGGAACGAAGGACGCAGACGTTATTTACACAGATGTATGGGTATCCATGGGTGAGCCGGATGCAGTATGGGAAGAGAGAATCCATGATCTGACACCATACAAGGTAACATCTGCAGTTATGAAGAATGCAGGGGAGAAAGCAATTTTCCTTCACTGTCTGCCAGCATTCCATGATCTTAAGACAAAGATTGGAAAGGAAATGGGTGAGCGCTTCAATCTGACTGACATGGAGGTAACAGACGAAGTATTCGAGTCTCCGGCTTCTAAGGTATTTGATGAGGCTGAGAACCGTATGCATACCATTAAAGCGGTTATGGTTGCTACACTGGGAGAGCCTGAGAATAAATAATTCGGCTTCCAGATAACAATGAATTAATGAAAGAAAGGGTATCTGAAATGATTTCCGAAAAAGAATCATATGAAGAAATTGTTACAGACGGTATCTATAACGAAACCACAATTGCAGATCAGATACATACAAAATGGGCGGGCAAAACCGTCCATTTTGCAAGAGAAACAGATTCTACCAATTTGTGGATCAAGCGTCTGGCGAAGGAAGGCGCATCAGAGGGAACTCTTGCACTGGCAGAATTTCAGTCGGCAGGAAGAGGAAGACTTGGCAGATCCTGGGAGGTACCAGAGGGTACGTCGGTTATGATGAGCATTCTTCTCAGACCGAAATTTGAACCTCAGTATGCACCAACCCTTACCCTTGTAATGGGTATGGCTGTGGCGAAAGCAGTGAAGAGTCTTGGATTTGATGTAAGTATCAAATGGCCCAATGATGTGGTGGTTTCCCACAAAAAAATATGCGGAATCCTTACCGAAATGGGGGTTCGCGATGGAAAAATTGACTATGCAGTCATCGGAGTGGGAATTAATGTAAATATCAAAGAGTTTCCGGAGGAGATGGCAGACAAGGCTACATCCCTTTATCTGGAGAGCGGCAAGGAATTTGACAGAAGCCAGATTCCCGGGCTTGTGATGGAAGCTTTTGAGGAATACTATGAAAAATTTGCAGCGACCTGTGACCTCAGTGGGCTGAAAGAGGAATATGAAAGTATTCTTGCTAATTACAATCAGCCGGTGCGTGTGCTGGCGAAAGAGCCGTACGAGGCGTGGCCAGAGGGATTACAGATGGCGGAGAGCTGTTGGTAGAGAAAACTGATGGAACGATTGTAGCTGTCAGCGCCGGTGAGGTTTCGGTTCGCGGGCTGTATAGCTATGTGTAAGGCTATTGTTTAGGCACATTTTCGCAAATGATATTCCCCACTGATTGCGATAATCCTACAGTGAATGGGGCATATCACTTGCGAAAATGTTGTTGACACAGATGAAAACAGAAAGGTGGGACTTAATTGTATCAGGAGAATGTAGTGCTTTGCGGCGCAAGCGCCTATGAACAGAAATATTACTTTAATAAAGACTTTGATTCTCTGCCTGATCATGTGAAGAAGGAACTGCAGATCATGTGTGTTCTTTTCACAGAAGAGATTGGCGGAATTTTCACACTGGAATTTGATGATCACGGAAACCTGCAGTTTAAAACAGAGGCTACGGAAGCTGATGGATTTTATGATGATATTGGCGGTGCACTGAAGATTAAAAAGCTGCGTGTGGAGAAAGAGGAGCTTCTGGAATCTCTGGAAATGTATTATCGTGTGTTCTTCCTTGGGGAAGATGTGGATAAAGAGAAGACAGAAGAGTAAGCTGTGTGGATAAACTGATAAACAGGGAAAATAGCAGCTCATCAGATGTGACATTTGAGTTCACGAAGCGAGTAATTGTTGAAAGGATTGAATAGTTACACATCAAATATGAAAGTAATTAAGGTGATATGAGTAGTAATTTAGATTCTAAGTTGAGATATGAGCTTCCAAAGAAGATGAAGTGGAAAGTTGGAAATGTAGAGATCCCTAACCGGTTCGTCCTGGCACCAATGGCGGGCGTTACCGACCTGGCTTTTCGCAGGCTTTGCAAGGAGCAGGGCGCTGGGCTTCTCTGCATGGAGATGATCAGTGCCAAGGCTATTTCCTATAAGAACAAAAATACCAGGGCTCTGATGGAAATCGACCCGGTGGAGCATCCTATTTCCAT
Source organism: Ruminococcus sp. AM42-11 (assembly GCF_003480145.1). Taxonomy (NCBI): domain Bacteria; kingdom Bacillati; phylum Bacillota; class Clostridia; order Eubacteriales; family Oscillospiraceae; genus Ruminococcus; species Ruminococcus sp. AM42-11. Next base: position 12,244 of record NZ_QUIO01000054.1, read on the forward strand.
GCAGCTCTTTGGAAGTGAGCCAGAGCTGATGACGGAGGTGGCGAAGGAAATCGAGGAGGAGCCTTTTGACATTCTGGATATCAATATGGGATGCCCGGTGCCGAAGGTGGTAAATAACGGTGAGGGTTCAGCTCTTTTGAAAAATCCGGAGCTGATCGTGAAGATTGTGAAAAGCATTTCTTCTGCCATTCAGAAGCCATTGACAGTGAAAGTTCGTATCGGTTTTGAGAATGAGCCGGTGGATATTGTGGAGATTGCAAAGCGCGTGGAGGATGCCGGGGCAGCAGCTATTGCAGTTCATGGACGGACACGGCAGCAGTATTATTCCGGGATAGCAGACTGGGAGACCATTGCCAGGGTTAAAGAAGCAGTTTCCATTCCGGTGATTGGAAATGGGGATGTGGATTCGCCGAAAAAGGCGGAGAAACTTTTCCGGCAGACCGGATGTGATGCGGTGATGATCGGGCGTGCTGTGGAAGGAAATCCATGGATATTTCGGGAGATGAATCACTATTTTGCAACAGGGGAAGAGCTGGCAAGACCTTCTCTTGCCGAGGTGAAAGCGATGATTCTGAAGCATGCGCGGGCGCAGATAGAGATGAAGGGTGAGTTTATCGGCATTCGGGAGATGCGTAAGCATGTGGCATGGTATACAGCCGGAATGCCCCACAGTGCAGGGCTTCGCAGGGAGTCCAATAATATTGAGAGTTATGCGGATCTGGAGAAGCTGCTGGAGAGATTATAATTATGTTCAGTGGATCCGATTCTGCAAAAAATCATTTCAAATGTAGTGTTGACCAGATGAGTGGAAAACCGCTGTATGGTGATAAAAAGATAATAATCAGACGTATGAGAGTCAGGAGGTTTGGGCTGGGAAGGCTGGAACTTGCTGACTTTTTCTATAGTTGAAAGGAAAAGGTTATGGATAAATTACTGAAATATAACGGTGTGCAGGAAGCATTAAAATTTCTGCGCGAAGATGATGAAAGAACTTTGCAGGAGCACCTGGAAATGTGCCAGATTCCTGCGCCTTCCTATGAAGAAGGGGAGAAAGCGGAATATGTCCGAAAGAAGATGGTGGATGCCGGTCTTTCAGATGTGCACGTTGATGAGGTGGGAAATGTGCTGGGAACCTGGAAAGGGACTGGGAATGGACCGCGAATTATGGTTGCGGGACATACAGACACTGTTTTCCCAAGGGAGACAGACCTTACTTTGAAGAAAGAAGGCGAACGCTACAGCTGTCCGGGAATCGGAGACGATACCAGGGCGGTAGCAGAACTTCTCAGTCTTGCAAGAGCAATGAATGCTGCAGGAATTCGCGGCGAGGGAGATATTGTGTTCTGTGCGAATGTGTGTGAAGAAGGGCTTGGCGACCTGAGGGGAATTAAGCATGTGTTTAAGAATATGGCAAATACAGAAGGGCACTATGATGGTTTCGTTTCCATTGATGATAAGAACACCTCCGGAATCATCTACCAGGCAGTGGGCAGCGAGCGCTATCTGGTAACTTTCCACGGAACCGGTGGCCACAGCTTCACCGGCTTCGGAATTCCTAACCCGATTCACGCAATGGGAAGGGCTATTGCGAAAATCAGCGATTTCCAGACACCAAAGAATCCGAAAACTACTTTCAGTGTAGGCGTAGTAAACGGCGGCACGTCTGTAAATGTAATCGCGGCAGAGTGTTCTATGCTGGTGGATATGCGCTCTGTGGATGCAGGGGAACTTGAGAAATTATCTGCAAAACTCCACCAGGCAATAGAAGAAGCCGTGAATGAGGAAAACGCCCGCTGGGGATATGGAACTTTAAGTTCTGAGAGTACAGGAACCCTTGACGACAATAATATGACGGCGAAAAGCAGTGTGGGAGATACAGCTGGTGCAGTGCCAGTGAATGCTGATAATGGAGACAGGGAAAACTCAGCAGAAGATGACCGCATTACAGTCACCTTCGAACAAAAGGGCAGGCGCCCTGCTGGTACCCAGGAAAAATCCTGCCAGATTGTTCAGGCTGCAAATGCTGCAAATCAGGCCATTGGCATGGAAACCCTGTACATCGGTGCCGCCAGCACAGACGCCAACATCCCCATCAGTCTTGGAATTCCTGCCATCACCGTGGGCTGGGGAGGAAAAGGCGGTGGAGAGCATACCATCCACGAATGGTACGAATCTGTAGAATCCTGGAAAGGACCACAGCGTGACTTGCTGTTGCTGTTGGCGTTATCGGGCTATGAAAATATACGAGAGTATCAGCTTCCACGCATAAATCCGAAAGGAAAATAAAAAAACATCCCTCGGAAAAAATAGTCCCAATAAACGGACATTTCCCTTCCGGGGGATGTTGTATTAACTGAATTAGTTCTGATGTTTTTTTCGAAGAATTACATAAACCAGAATCAAAGTAAACAGCACAAACAAAATGGAGCAGGACAGTACATAATTCAATGCTGCGCCCATAATTCCCCACTGCTGCACCAGAATCCGGGCAGCTGCGATGGTAATAATTGCGGTTATGGAATAAACTGGAAGCAGGCATTTTCCCCAGCGGATAGCGATAAGGATATTGTAGATCATGTAGACTTCCGCGCTGATTCCTCCGCCGATAAGCAGAACTACGAAATGCAGCTTATATGGGGAAAGATCCACGCCGTAAATAATCTCCAGCAATGTTCGACCGATGAGATGCCCTCCAGCCACAACAGCTACACAGCAGACCAGGATGATGCCAATGATCCGCAGTATGTACAGTGTGAACTTTTTCACATTATTTTCCCACCATAATTCTGCGATGGTGGTGATGGTAGGCTTAAACACGAACTCGCACATCAGCGAAATCACAAAAGAAGGCATAAACAGAATGCTATAGTAAGTCTGATATTCATCTGTCATAACGCCAGCCATTGCGTATTTTGGAATGTTGTAGAGCAGCAGGGAAAGAAAAGTACCGATAAACATAGGGGTACAGGTTCGAAGTAACTCCCACACATGAGACATCTGAAGCTTGCGTCCATCCTCTTCATGACCAACGTATTTTCTGGTCATCTGTGAGTTAATGATAAGACACAGAATAAGGGAGGTTGTAGAAGTAGCAACACAGGTGCAGTACAGGTTCTTGGTGATAATAAGCATAGCGGTGAAAAAAACTGCGGAATACAGATTTCTCGCCGCCAGCATTTTTCCCATCTGCTCAACATGGTACTTTTGCTGAAGATTTCCGTGGAAAACATCCTCCACCGCATCAATCATCTTCATCATAATAATAAAAGTGCTGATGATAATATATTCGCCTTTGAAGCTGAAGGAACTGTAAATAATTCCAAACAGCATCATCAGTGCACAGGTGATAATGCGGGAAACCTTATACTCGGAAAAAATATATTTGTGCTCCAGATCCGTGGCCTGATAGGTGCGGACACCATAGCGTCCCACCTGCAGAAGCAGCTGTGCAGTAGCGTAGCTTAAGGAATAAAACCCTGCCAGCTGTGCGCCACACACACGAGTTACCACCAGGAGATACAAAAAGGAGGAGCCTGAGTAACAGGTACTTCCGATCATATTCCATAAAAAGGCTTTTTTTACATTTTTTTCTTTATTCATTTGCTAAAAATCTCCATTTATTGGTAATCGCTGCTTAATCCTCAGATGTCATCTGGCGCAGCTGTTCCATAGAGTGCTCACGGAAGCGGGCAATCTGCTCATTTGCATAAGTAAAATCAATTTCTTCGGTAAGCTTCTCGTAAGAAACATCATCCATAGTTCTATCGGTAAGCTTCACCAGATTAAGAAGCTGCTGAACACGGCGGTTCATGTGATGACCGTTTACCTTGGCGAAGAATTTGCGGTTAAAAATAAGGGCAAAAACAACACCATGGAAAGAATCAGAAACTACATATTCTGCATTTTTGAAAAGTCCCATCCACTCTGCAGGACCAACTGTGATCTTGCAGTCACATTTCAGAAGTCCGACTAATGGGAAAGGAATGTATACAATACGGTAGCCGGTCTTATTGTGGAGTCGGCGGGCGAAGTCTACGATTTCTTTGTTAATTCCCAGCTGGTAAACCAGAATGTATTTTTCTTTATATTTTGGCTCAACCAGAAGCTTATCCCACTCTTCCGCAGTGAGAAGAAGGGTAGGATCGCAGACCACTTCAGGACGCTTCTCTGTGAGATTCTCTACAATGTCAGCCCCATAGTCTTCACGAACCAGAATTTCATCAAAATCGGAAAGCAGTTCTTTGTATTTCTGCTGGTATTCTTCCGGCGGAAGATTTTCACCGATACTTGCGGCATAGCTGCATTTCTTTTTTCCCTCTTTTACAAAATCAAGGAAATAGGTAGTGTCAAAATTGGTAAGCTTGTAATCCCAAATCTGGTCGCTTCCAGCAATATAAATATCGTATTTGCCAGCTACCGGCTGCATTTTACCCTGAATGACAGGCTGGCTGTAGCGCATATGCTTACGGAATTTGTTGCATTTGAAACGGCGGGGAATGTAGCAGATATGGCCGATTGCCCCGTAATATAGTTAAAAAGTCCTTTCTTTTTCAGGTTTACAAGGCGGAAAGGATTGCTGATATAGTCGCAGCGGTAATCAATAATTTCCGGCTGAGTGCCGATTTCTTGCAGCTTTTTCTGAAGCGCATAGCTCTGCAGGATGGCACCGTAATTGTCGTAGTTATGGAAGGTAATCACACCTACTCTTTTTTTCTGCATAAAGTCCTCCTGACTAATATAAGGTAGATATAATATAACACATAAACGAGAAAATAAACAGTTTTTGCAGGTGGATTTATCAATTAATTCTAAAGTGGTTATGGAAGTTAAAGTTGAAATTGTTAAGGAGTACGCTATAATAGAGATAATGAAATTTACCTGAGAAAGTGGAGGCGTAAAGATGGCGGGATATTTAATCGCAGAAACTACCCGTGAGGAGCGGGAGAAGATTGTTGCAGAATCCCTTGGAAATATTGAGGCGAACTGCGACGGTTGTATGGCAGGGCTGGCTGAGATGTATCAGGAATACATTGATGGGAAGAAAGAGCTTCGCCAGATCAATATGGAATTTAACGCAAGATACGTAAAAAGCGAGGACATGCCGGTGAGAAGCCGGTGCCCGGAGTCCTTTTGCTAATAGAAATCAAAGAGGGCACCAAACTGAAATATGAATTGAGGCAGTACGAAGTAACAGAATAAAGAAGCAGTAAGAGCAGAAGTTTTCAGTACATGTAACGAAAACTTCTGCCTTTTTTTAACCAAATGTTAATAGTTCTTTTTTTATTCTGGTGTTATTATGTAAAAAAGTCGTATTATAATTAATAAGGAAATAAAAGGCTATTGCTAATTACGTCTGCAATAAATACGTTCTAGAATTATTTTAGTTATGGAGAAAAGTATATGGAAAAAAACGTATTAAAGTTCGCATGCTTGGAACCTTTTCGTTGGAATATAAGGGAAAAGAACTGGTACTGGATCGAAATAAAGCATCGAAGACTACACAGCTTTTTCAGCTGCTTATGTTTCATACCGAAGACGGCGGAATTTCCAAAGCTGCTATGATAGATGCCCTTTATGGAAGAGTTGAGGTGGAGAATAAGAACGGAAGCCTGAACAACACCATTTTCAGACTTCGTAAACAGCTGAAGGATATTGGACTTCCAGATAGCAAATACATAAATATCCAGTCCGGAATGTGCTGTTGGGACGGAAATATTGAAGTTCAGGTTGATGTAAATGAGTTCCGGAAACTGATAGAGAAAGAAAAAAAGGAGAAACGGGAAGAGGACAAGCTCCATCTCTGGATGCAGGCCTGGAAAATTTATAAAGGTGAATTTCTCCCGGATATGATCGGGGAGCAATGGGTCGCTGTGGAGAATGTCCGGTGCAGAGATGAGTACTTCCGTGTTACAGAGGAGCTGTGCCGCTGGCTGAAGGGGCATGAACGGTATGAAGATCTGCATAAAGTGGCGCACAGAGCCGCCGAAATTTATCCCTTTGACGAGTGGCAGGTCTGGGAAATCGACAGCCTGATCGGAATGTCACGATATAAGGAAGGCCTTGAAGTTTACCAAAACACCGAAAAGCTTTTATTCGATGAAATGGGAGTGGCCCCTTCGGAGAGATTGTTAAAGCGTTTCAAGCTGATGGGAGAACGGACTTCACAGGCAGCAGGTGCCCTTAGCGATATCAAGGAAAGACTTCGGGAAAAGGAGGCTGCAGTAGGAGCATATTTCTGTCCGTTTCCTAGCTTTGTTGATATCTATCATGTATTCAGCCGTATGGTGGAGCGCTCCGGTTTATCCGTGTTTGTTATGCTTTGCACACTGGACTATAAGGCGGATCATGTTTCGGAGGAGAAGGAACGTGAAAAGTCCGAACTTCTCAGACAGGCTATCCAGTCATCCATACGAAAAGGTGATTTTTACACCAGATACAATGTCCGGCAGTATATTGTCATGCTGATCGAAATCAGCCAGGAGAACTGCCCCATCGTTTCCAAACGAATTGCAAAAAAATTCAATAAGCTCTCTGGCGATAAGAAATTCACTCAGGTTGATTTCTATGTGGCATCCATTGGAGAGATGTGTGAAATGGAGGGATAAATTATGGTCTACGATGTGATTTGTGATGAGTATGAACTCATTTGCTCCTGATTTATGGAAAAGACTTGAAAAATGCTAAAAATGCCATAGGAAATCGCTCGTTTTTGCAACTCTTTCGGAAAATGAAAGAGTTGGAGAAAGAGGCAAAGTGATAGAATATATTTAAAAATCATATACTATCTATCATGCAACCGAAAATAAGTCCCGATTCGGTTAAAATAAATCTACATATCCAAAGAAAGGAATGAGACATTATGAAAAAGAATGGGTATTTAAGAAGATTTCTGGCACTGTTTCTCGCTCTTGTGATGATCATGGCTGATTCATCTGTGACGACGTTTGCGGCGACGGTGGGAAGAGTGCGGAAGCAGAAGGCAGTGCAAAAATTTGAGCCAGGTGAGTCTGTTTCTTATACAGAAATATTGGGAAATGCGGTTTATTTTGGTATTGTTGCTAATACTGTGAATAAACAGGCACATATGGATTCAAACTTTGCTACCAAAGTACTTAATGGAGCTTCAGGCAATGTTACAACTGGTGCTTATACCGAAAATGGTGCAGTTTATTTGGTGGCATCTGTTCCAAATGGTGGAGTTTTGGAAATGGATGGTAAAAGCAATATTTTGTGGTGCCCTGAAGAAAACCGTAATAATTTTAAGGTTAAAGGAACTATTGAGACTTATCCTAAGGAGACATTGGATGCATATGTAGACTCTATGATTAATCATGTATCACAGAAGTCTACTACAATTGGTAATCGCAATGGCTATATTGTTGACAATTTAGCCAATTCTAAAACCATAGATATTGAGAACTGTGAGGCTGGAACATATTACTTTGATATGAGTAATTATGCTCAATATGGAATTGATGATCTTAAGATTAAGAAAAAGTCTAATCAGGTTGTTGTATTAAATTATCCAACAAGTAATAAAGTAACACTTAAAAGATTTGAATTAGTTAATGATGGTGTTTCAGTTTCAAGCGCTACATCTAACCAGACAGTAGATAAGCTTTGCCGTTCTATTATTTTTAATATGCCTCAAGCAACAGAAATAGATTTTGCAAGTGCAACTGCTGGCTTATTTATTGCTCCAAAAGCAACCGTTACTGGTTTGGGTGGAACTTCTTCTGGTTGGATTGTAGTTAATAGTTTCACTAACAATGGTGGAGAATGGCACTGTGTATATGGAGAACTTCCAAAACCAGAAAATGTTGAGAAGCCAGCACAGGAATCTTTTAGTGTAAGCAAAACTGTAGATGGAAGCACGCCAACAGTCGACCAGAAATTTGTATTTAGGTTGGAGCAGATTGGAGATGTACCAAATGGAACTACACCAATTTCTGCAAAAACTGTTGAAAATAATGGAGCAAAAGTAGATTTTGGTACGATTAAATATAATAAGGAAGGAACTTACTATTATAGAATAACTGAAACTGGAAAAGCAGCAACAACGAGTGGCGAGTACACACTGGATTCCCAGTCTTATGTCGTAAAAATTGTAGTTACTGCTAATGTTACTTCATCCGGCAATATTACAACAACAGAATATAATAAAGTAACCACTTATTATAAAGGCGATACAGTAAATGCCTGTACAGAAGAAAATAAAGTAACAGGTACAACTGGAATTACGTTTAATAATGAAACAATCGAACAAAAGGGTAATTTGAAAATTGTAAAGGCTGCAGGTGCAGGAACAAATCTTGTTGGAAAGACATTCTATTTTAAAATAAGTGATGAGAATGGCAATGTTGTAAAAAATAGTAATAATAGTGATGTATGGTCAATTACATTCAGTGCAAATGTTGAAAATGCAATTAACATTGAAAACCTTGAACCTGGCAAGTACCGTGTATCCGAAACAGATGCAAATGGAAATGGAGTTACAACGGGAGAAGCATTCCCATATGTAGTAACTGGTGGTGGGCTGGTTACTGTTGAAGGAAACAAAACTGCTAATGTTGTAGTGACTAATACAAAATATGAAGCAGCCGGAAGCCTGGTGCTGACCGCAGAGAAGAAGCTGGAAGGAAAACAGCTGGAAGAAGGAAAATACAGCTTTGTACTGAAAGACAGCAAGGGAACCGAGCTGCAGACGAAACAGAACGGTGCAGACGGAAGCGTGTCATTTGATGCAATCGAATATACCCTTGCG
>NZ_QUIO01000055.1:0-20975 GCF_003480145.1 Ruminococcus sp. AM42-11
ACTTAACAATACTACTTGTAGGACTTGGTTTCCACTGCTTTTTATTAAAGTGTAAAGAAAAACTGCGCCATAGCCTTGGCAGGCCATCGCGCAGCGATTTTGTTCAACTTGAATTTATCGTCTTGTTCCATTCTTATCAAAATTCTTTTTTAATGCTATTTCTGTTGGGAGAATAGACCCAATTAAAGGAATAAGTTGAACACCACAGATAATTCCTCCTATACTCCCAACACAATCTTCATTTTTTCCAATCACTAAAAGCATGAATATTACTGTTATCGGCAACATAACCATTCCACAGACATACCAGACTTTACCACAATATTTATGAGCAAATTCCCATGTGTCTTTGTTCTTCATAGACATCGAAGTCCGATATCCAAATACTGAATTTATTTCCTTTGGAGCCTTTTTCATAAAATATCTTCCAAAACCAATCATCGTAAATGGAAGAAGCAAATCCATAATCAACATAAAAATCCAAAACCCCATTGTAAGCTCCTTTACTACAACTTCCGATTGAGATTTCACCTGTTTTAAGAGATTTAATAGCTGTTATATTTTGTTATTAAATTCTCCGCAAGCCCTTGAAAACACTGGGTTTATCGCAGGTGAGCTTTCCCTTATTGTTTCCCTTGTGTTATATCGTCCCGTCAATGTTTACGAACTCTGATAAGGGCAAATACAAGGGCAAGAAAATCATATAAAACAGTATAACACAAAATAAAAGTGACATGGTGGACTGATTGAAATGCTTCTGATTTTTGTAACTAATGATTGATTGAATGACAAGGAGATAGGATACGATGAGAACAGTATTTGCAGAATACAATATGTACCGGAACAGCATAGACATCTACACCCATACTGGTTATATGCTTCGTATTGACTGCGATAAGGCTGAAGATGGTATTAAAACTACACCATGCTCTCAGTGTGCATTAAATGCTCTTGCTATTGATGAACCTCTTGAATATGCAAAACTATATCTGGATGGAACTATGCAGATATGGGTAGACACAGAAGACTCTATTGAACTTTAAGTACACTAAGGGACTGCTCCTCTAACAATTAAAAAAGTGCAAGAGCAACAGTCCCTTTGTATTTTTACAAGTTTCAACCTAAAAAAAACAATTATTTCACATTCGCATTATACAAGTCCATAAAATAAGAATCTGTATGTAGTAGTTCTTCAAAAGTACCTTGTCCAACAATCCTCCCTTCTTTAAAGAGAATAATTCTGTCAAAACCTACAATGGAATTTAATCTATGTGCAATGGCAATGACAGTTTTATCTTTCATTTTTTGCATAACTGATTTCATTACATTTTCTTCTGTTAAATTATCCATTGCAGATGTTGCTTCATCCAAAATGACAAGTTCGGAGTCTTCAAACCACAAGCGAGCTAATGCAAGTCTTTGTTTTTCTCCACCCGATAAACAAGTACCTTTCTCACCAATTTCAGTATTTAAACCTTCCGCAAGATTTTCAACTAAATGAGATAGTTGCACTTCACTCAATGCCTCCAGCATTTGTTCTTCTGACACTTGTTTCTCAAATACCAGATTTTCTTTTATTGTTCCGTCAAAAACAGGGGCATCCTGTGATAGATAACTAACTCTATCATACAGATTATTAAGACAAATTTCTTTTAACTCCATGTCTCCTAAGCGAACTTCTCCTTGATTATATTTTAGCAACCCTAATAATATCCTAATCAAGGTCGATTTCCGGAACCACTTTCTCCTACAAAAGCTATTTTTTCTCCCTTTTGTATTGACAGGCTCAAGCCATCTATAATTTTCCGTTCCTCATATTGGAATGATAAATTTCTTATTGCAATTTTTCCAACATTTGTATTTATTGCGTTACCGTTTCTTAATTGAACATCGTCTTTTAAGCCTAAAAATTCCTCAAATCTCTTATATGACGCCTTGTCTAATTTATATTGGACATAAAGTACATTAAAAATGGCAATTGGCGTATAAGCATTTTCAATCAGTGCAATTAGTGCAACCACAGAACCTACTGTAAGGTTTTTCGTTTTCCATGCATAAAAAAGAATACCAATATCTAACATTGCCACAAGTAGTGCAAATATTGTGAAGAATGCTTCATGAATCATATTCATTTTTACTTTTGATGAAACAATATCCTCTTTTGCATTACAAGTCTTCTTTATTTCACTCGGGAACTGTTTACTCATACGAAATACCAACATTTCCATATAGCCTCTGACCAAATAGTGATTTAATAGTTCTTCACTATTCAAAATCTTTTCTTTTATTTTATAAAGAAACTTCAATAGAATGTTGGTTATTATAAAAATAACCGTATAGCCTACAAACAGTACATAAGTGACTTTTTCATCTATTTCCCAAATAAAGTATATACTAAAACCAATGGTAGGAAGTAAGTCACGAATCAAACACAACCAGAAATTGAATAATACATTTCTTCCTGCTGCTGAACCATTCTCAATCCTTTGAACAAGTTTGCCCGTACCTATTTTCTGATATTCCGTATAATCGATTGTACTTATTTTTCTAAGTGACAAAAGCTTAAAATCCAGATAAATACCATGTTCCAACTTCTTTTCAGGGTAATTATCCAGATAATTCATACCGTAATTTACCAGCAAAATAGAGCCATATGTTGCAACTCCTGCAAATGCAAGTGTTCTATCAGCCAATCCATCAATAACCTTTTGGAAATAGTCAACCTTGTAATTAGCCACAAATGAATTAAATATACCTAGTCCAATGTAGACCAATACCCATATGCTGTTTTTCTTTAATATTTCTTTTATATAACGCATAACTGTACTCCTTTACATATTGTATTTCAAGCATCAGAGCAGTACAGTCAACGACTACTGGCAAGTTTCTTTTAACCTCAGCACAATCTGCCAACAGTTTACATCAACTGTACTGAGTAGTTACCTCGGATAATTTTCATATCGTTCTCACTTCTTTCTAAAAATTTTCTATTATTATATCATGTTAAGTTCCAATATTCTATCGTAATTCCGTCAAAAGAATATAAAACAAAGAGCATATTATCTTACCCCTCTGTCATTTGTCTGCCTGCTGATACTGTTCTGGTTTTCAGCGGCTTCCCTTTGTAGTCTTGCAAGTTTATCCGACAGTTTTTCATCCTTATGCGTAGGTGTATCCGGTTTTCTGCAGGCATTCTTCCAGCTTTCGTATTGTCTCTGATAATCCGTATAAGCATTCCTGCATTTTCTGAATGTCAGCAGGAACTCGTTCATGTTTTCAAAACCGCTATTACGAACCATGTTTGAGAGTCCTGCCTTTAATCGGTTGATATAATCCGTCTTTTCGTCAATCTTTCTCTGCAAATCGCCTTTTCTGATGAGCTTCGCCAGTCCCTTTAAGTTTGACATTTCGATTTCAAGACTGCCTCTTAGTTTCTCAGCTTCAAAGATAATGGCATTCTGGCTGTCCAGTTCTGTCTTTATCTTTTTTAACTTCGGATAAGCGGCTGCTTCCGGTATCATAACAGGCTCTGGCGGTAACACATCTGCTGTAAGTATTCCGTTGTCCTGCTTTTGGGCTTTGTTTTTATCTTCGTGAGTATTTTCACACTGCTGCCTGCTGTGAATGCCTTTTATAGCCTCAAGCACCTTTGTGATAAGCAGTACCAGCTCTGCTATTGCCATATTCAGGATAAGCGAGAGCATTTCGGGCTTATTGCCGTATCGCTCAATCGATCTCTTTACTGGCTCTGTGATATGTTCCCTCTTTATCTGTAAAATATCCTCTATGGGAACCTCACTTATGACAGCCCTGTCAACCTCTCTGTTCCAGTCCATCCGCAGTTTATTATCCTGCTCAATCTGTTCTGCCTTTGGGGTGTTCTTACCAACCTTCTTGGTAGCAAGATATGGACCATTGCAGTCAAATACTGTGAGATTACACCATTATCACGATACTGTTTTAAAAGTGCATTATAAACAATACTTTATACATTTTCCCTACCCTCTTTTAATCTGATACATTTATAGGCTTTATTTATCCAATTATAAAACTTGCCATTCAAAAATCATATGAATTAATTTTTACAAAGCATGCACAAAATGCGATTTTTATTATATTTCGTCTGTTTTTCTATAAAATTGTGCATAAAAGCAGCAGGCACATCCCTGTTTAGAGACATGCCTGTCATGTTTAAATCTTGTTAATTATCTATTATGCAGAACCAGTTTCACATCAAATGTGAATTTTTCTTCATTTAACTGATATTTCTCGGAAAGTACCGGTCCACAGCTGTTAGAACCGATACCATTCTGGGAATAATCAATACAAAGTACAGTGCTTCCACATTTTTCAAGTTCATAGCCGTGCTTTTTATTTGTCAGTTCCTCCTGAGTGTATTCAGAAGCATTAAATGCAATCGTTTTTTTTCCAGCAGCTGACAACGTCATTTTATCATTGCTCACGCACACATAATCGCAGTCTGTATGGCTTCCGTTTTCCTGAGGACGAAGATAATCTTCATGCAGATCTTCGACCTTGGAGGTATAAACTCCATGACTTCCAGAACGGCATTTATCAACATAGCTTTCATCCGGTCCGATGCCATAGTATGTCACATTCTTAAAGTTATCTTTTAAGAACAGGCGCAGCCCGAACCTTGGAAGCATGGGGAATTCCATATCTTTTACCATATTCATTTTTACAGAAACAGCGCCATCTAAAGTTACTTCCCACACAGCATGGATATCCAGAACCTTCTGCACAGTAGCTGCAACAACTGCAATATGGGTGAAGATAGTTACTTTTGATTCTTCTGCCTGGTAAGAGGTCTCATAAGCTCTTACATAGCTCTGATCATAATGGGCATCCATCCACTCCAGCTTAATCTTACGGTCGTTATCTGTTGGTGCTCTCCATATATTAAGTTCCATCGGTTGATCCAGGATGTTCTCTCCTGCTGCAGACATGTTTTCAAACAAGCCGGTCAGTTTATTGAAAACATAGTGGAAGGCGTTATTCTCCATCTCAAGATAACGGTTAGACTCTGTTACTTTGATGAATCCTCCAACTAATCCTGTTTCCATGAGCATAACAGCATTCTGGTTTCTTCCATCCTCGTTCTGCAACAGAATTTCATCAAATCCCAGCAGACTGTCTGTCTCCTGTAAGCCATTTCCAGACTTCAGCAAATACTTCACCTTCAAGAAGCATTTTCCTCTTTCCGGGATATTTGCCGGAATAATAACAGTTCCCTCCTGCTGCGGTGCAATGCTCTCCGCCAGGCGAATGCATCCGGAATTTACTATCTTTCCATCTGCGGTTGTCTCATAGGCAAGATACAGGTAATAAATGCCACGATTTCTTGTCTGTTTTCTTAATTGCAAAAACTTATATTTTTATATATTTTTTTCTTGCTTTTTCCAATAATTTGCTATATACTGCCCCATGTAAAGTAATGCAGAGTAAATTCATGAGCGTAAAGTGCCTTCCGGATGGAGAGTTGCCGGAGGACGAAAAGAGAAATCTTGCGGTTCGTGGATTGCTTCTCGCTGCAACAGAAGATAAATATGAATCCATAAATTATCTCCTATTGTGAGCGAAAAAAAAAAAGGAGGTAATTTTTTATGGAGAAAACAAAAAACATGTTTCTCACATCAGCCAAAGAGCTGAAAACCACTTCTACACTGGCAGTCTGTGCAATGCTTGCTGCCCTGGCACTGATTTTAAATTCAGTTGCTTCTATCAATATCGGTCCCTATGTAAAAATTGGATTTTCCGGTATCCCAAACCAGATTGCTGATTATCTGTTTGGACCCATTACCGGATGTCTGTTTGCCGGTGTGCTGGATATTGTGAAATTCTTTATCCGCCCTGATGGTCCATTTTTCTTTGGGTTCACCTTTAACGCAATGCTCGCGGCATTTATTTATGGATGTTTTTACTACAAACATAAGCTCACTTTCCGTCGCGTGCTGATTGCAAAACTGGTTGTCGTTCTGATTGTAAATGTTCTGTTAAATACCTTATGGCTGGACATGCTCTACGGAAAAGGATTCCTTGCAATCCTCCCAATGCGTACTGTAAAGAACTTGATCATGTGGCCAATCGATTCCTTTATCTTCTTTACCATCACAAGATTGATTGAGCAGACAGGAATTTTTAATCTTTTTAGAAAACCGGCTGCCAACTGATTACATATATTTGAAAATATAAAAACTTTGCGATATCAAATAAAAAACGCGAATATTCCAGTACTAAATAAGCCACTGATATTCGCGTTTCTTATTATCCTAACCACTTAAAAGAAGGATAGTATCTTACAACAGCTTTCCCCACAATCTGGTCAAATCGCACGAATTTGTTTTTCCATGAACGTGAAGCTCTTTTCATTCTCCCAATTAGACACAGTCTGTCTGGTAACATGAAATATTTTTCCAAATCCCTCCTGGGTCAGCGCCTTTTCTTTTCGTATTTTTAATATCTGCGTTCCAATGTTCATATTTGCTCTGCTTCTGTTCTTCCAATCGGTTTTGCTTCTCACTTGGATTATAAAAAAAATTCTGCCAAATGAAAAGCAATTTACCTTTTACAGCGAAAAAATAGGTATGCAAAGCTTCTTTGACATGGAATTTTGGGAAACAGATTCACGTTTCTCTACTTAATCTGAATCCTTATTTTTTCACCGACAGGTGTCCAGTCAGATTCTGCAGTGATTTCACCTGTAGTTCCATCATATGCGCTTTCTTCGGTTCCATAATCTTCATCCGTTTTATCTGCTGCGTCGGTATTTTCTTTCTGGTCTGTATCGTCTTGAAGCCTTACTTCTGTGGGAGCTACTGCCCCTCCGATAATTTGAGTTTCAACCTGCTCCTCTGCATCTGACGGATTTTCTCCCTCAAAAGTATCCTCTGGAACTTCTTCCACTTCTTCTGTAGTCTCACCAATTTCTACAAAATCGTCATCAACCCAGATAGTGTCTGCAGCAGCCATATAAGGCTCTCTGGTATAAAGCTGTAATTCCAGATAATCGCTGTCAATATCCGGGAGTAAAAGAACCGGACCGTCAGAATCCAGCTGATACATGCCCCAGAAACTGGTTTTAAAACTCCATTGAGATTTACCATCTGCTGAATTACTGCGCAGTTCATACTGTACCTGATTTCCTTTACTGTCTGTCCCCATAAGCATCATCTCATTACCTTTATACAGCTTTTCCTCAAGTTCTTCCGGAATTTCTGCCGCAATTATACTTTGCAGTTTATTCATGGAAAAGTCTGTTAATTTCACGGTTCCTTCTTCTGTTTTAATAGAAATATCTTCTAGCTTTTTATGAACTGTCTGTTTCATAAGCTCCGCATGAGGAATAGAAAAATCAAACTCAAATTCTGCAAAATAATCTTCGCCAAGATTTTCATTTTGATAAGCACCAAGTACCAAATGTACTTCCGGATTTTCTCCCAAATCCTCATCAAGGGAAAAGCGGGATTCCAGAACAGCATCATAGATATTTTCATCCAGTCCGGTATTTAGTAAATCCTCATCCGAATACGGCAGATAGTGTCCGCTTTCGTATTCTTCAATTTTCTGTCCATTTATTGTAGTTTTCTGATAATCAATGTCAAGCTGTGTATTGGCAAAGGTCCAGGCATCTTGGACATCATCCGTGCCCTTTTGCCCGGAAGATGTTTTTTCTGCATGCACCTTTGTTAACAGAACCCCATTATCCAGAACAACTTCTTTTAATGTTACAGTAATTCCTTTGTCTTCCTTAGAGGTATTCAACACTTCCGTATAAGATTCAATGCTTTTGGGGAAACCAAGGGTTTCTCCTATGGACAATGTAATATTTTTTATTGAAGCCTGGATATGCGGATTAGAAAAGATAACAGAACCCAAGGTGACAATCACACAGGCAGCTGCTGCTTTGCTCCACCCTTTTGGTCTCCAGTTTTCCTTTTTGTCACTCCATTCCCGCTCTGCTTCCTCTATATATTTCGGATCAATATTACCAAATTCTTTTGAAAAATCAAACTTTTTCATATGCGTTCTCCTTCTTTTTCCAACAGTTTCAACAGCTTTTTCCGGTTTCTGTATAAATTCATTTTCACGCTTCCCACTGACATATGATGCCTTTTGGATATTGCAGAAACAGGATCCAAAAACCAGTATCTTCGTACAAAAATATTTCTGTCCTTTGGAGACATTTCTTCCAAAAAACGATTTATGGTTTCCATCAGTTCTTTTTCCGCCAGCTGTTCTTCCACGGTATAAGATACATTTAGCTGATCCATTTCCTCTATAACATCTGCCATATGAACATCCGGGCGCTTGCCTGCAAACTTTTTTCTTAAACGGTCAATACTAAGATTTCTTGTAATCCGACCGCAAAAGTGTGCCAATACAGGAGGATGCGTAGGAGGAATCTGTGACCATACTGAAAACCAGGTATCATTCAGACATTCCTCGGCATCTTCTCTATTTGCCAATAAATTCCAGGCAATCTTGTAGCAATAGGGATGATACTTAGTACTCAATTCTATAATTCCATTCTCATCTCTTTTCAAAAACAGATTTATAATTTCATCATCATTCATTTACAGGTTGTCCTCCGGGTTTCTTTAAGATAAAAGTCACTGTCCATAATCTGACCAGCAACAGATAAGGCGCCTTTTTGAATAAAAATATTTCCATTCATATTATATATCGTAAAAAATAGTGGATGGTAACAAAAAAATTTAATTTTTTTCAGTTGAGATCCAAACTACAGTTTTGGTTTTCAGAAGATTACCTTTTAGGGGTAAAAATAATGAAAAGCAGCCGATATTCTCATTTTATATATCATGAGATACCGGCTGCAACTGCTGTTATAAAATATTTTCTTGTTCTGTAGTTTTGTACTTCATACTACAGCATTCATTATAATCACGGTCAGAATACGTCCTATAAACTGTCCACAAAACGCATAAAATCTTCTCTTCCTTTTGGTGTGCATTTATAAACTCCGGCATCTTCCAGCACATGAACAAACACCAGTCCTACTTCTTTTTGAAGAATTGCATGAATGTTCTCTGCATTAATATCCGGATATTTTTCCAGCAATTCTTTCACCCAGTCCTCATGCTTTGTTATTTTTTCATTTGAAGAAATATCTTTTCCAGATAAAATGTATTCCTCTAAAAGCTCCAGCTCTTCTTTTAATCTGGCCGGAAGAACTGCAAGCCCCATTACCTCGATCAGTCCGATATTTTCCTTTTTAATATGATGGTACTGTGCATGTGGATGATATACACCAAGTGGATGTTCTTTCGTCGTAATATTATTGCGAAGTGTCAGATCCAGCTCGTATACATCTTCCACTTTACGGGCAATTGGGGTTATGGTATTATGTGGCTCTCCGTCCGTATTGGCAAATACAAAGGCTGCTTCATCTGTATAGCCTCTCCATGCCTGCAGCACATGTGTTGCAAGGTCAATCAACCGTTCTGGATTTTTATGACGGATACGGAGCACTGATAGCGGCCACTTTACAATTCCCGCTTCCACATCCTTAAATCCAGGAATGGTCACATGCTTTTCAATCGGTGCCTTAGCCATTGCGAAGGTATAATGTCCTCCCTGGAAATGGTCATGGCTTAAAATAGAACCGCCTACAAGCTGCTTTTGGATTCTCCCCATATTTTTTCCAGAACGTTGTCTGTACTTCTGCAGGTCGTGGCATGAGGCAATTCATCAGTCTGGTATCAAACAGGTCTTTATAGACAACACTGTCTTCAATCAATCCCCGATCAATTGCCTCTTTTAACAGTTCATCCAGAACCTTCTCAAGTTCAATGTTCTGAAATTCCTGTTCCGGTGCAGTGTAATCATCCTCGTAAAATACATCCAGCAGAAGATTTGTTGTGTAATTTCTCTCACATTCTGGTATCAGTCCCGTCTCGACTCCATACTGTACCAGTTTTGCAATACTCTCACTCAGCATATTTTTATCCTCTCTTTTCTATATGATTTCATTTTGCAGAACAAACTTTTCTCTGTACAGATTCCGGTATTCTCTTGGTGTCATTTTGTAGCGTTCCCTGAAAACCCGGTTAAAAGTCCGCTGACTTTCAAATCCTGCATCCATGGAAATGTCCGTAATGCTTTTGTCAGTACACTCTAAATGAACACACACATAGTTTAATCTCTGTTCATTTAAATATTGGTTAAAATTTCTATGAAAAGTTTCGGAAAAGACACGCGAAAGTGTAAATTTACTTACTCCCATATCTCTTGCCATCTTTTCCAGGGACATTTCTTCTTTAAAATGTTTTGCAATATAGGAGACCGTCTGATAAATGATATCATTGCTCTCCACACTGCTCTTTTCCTGTAAGTTAAATGCCGGGATACTTCTGGCCAAAAGGATCTGCACATAAGCCTGTTCCACAACAAGGTTAGGATTTTGCTCCTTTTTATCGAGCTTCAGGCACCGAATTGCATTTACAATATCCCGGTGGACCTGCGGCTTTTTAATTACAGGATTTTTCGGACAGTATTTCTGCATAACAGAAGCAAATTGTCCGCAAAGTATGGGCTGCGCCCACAGATAGCATGCCTTATTATTCTCTCCTGAAAAGACCTGGCAGTGATGGATCACTTCCGGAAAAAGGACTGCAAAATCACCTTCCTTCATGTGAAAGAGTTCCTGGCCCATTCCAAGCTCCAAGCATCCTTCTGTAAGATAGATGAATTCAACTGAATTGTGCAGATGAGGGGATTCATGTCTGGCAATGCGGGAATGTAAATGCAGGTTTTCTTTTTTCTCTTCATAAACCGGAAACATAATTTCTCTCCTCTGCAAATTTTGTCTGTTTTTTCTTTTCATTTGGCACGTAATCCGCTTTCAGGTGATCTATAATGCACTTGTAAGTTAAGAAAAGAGGTGAACGAAATGAAAAATTTAAAAGCTTATATCTTATATGTGATGAATTTCTACGCAAACTATTATAAAGTTTGCCGCTAATGCCAGAAGAGAATTCCGGTATTCGGCCGGATTTTCTTCTGCATAAACTATCACATCCGCTTTTTATTAGTATAACCAACTGATGAACCCCTGTACATGAACAGGATTCTTTAAAATATAGACAAAATGATACAAAAAAAGATATGCTGCAAAAAATGACTGTATTTCCTGCCTCATATCTTTCCTTAATCCAATGACAGACAGCCCGAAAATATCGGGCTGTCTGCTTTTTAGATGGTATCAATCAGATCACTTCCACTAATGATCTGGCTCCAGCGGTTTTCACGTTTGTCCGCATTTTTCTCAAAGTATGGAAGTCGCGTTTCTTCCAATTCCTCCAGGCATGGGATGCTTCCATCCAGATACTTTTTTGTTCTCCGGATGGTACTGTTAAGTCTGGTGATCACAGCTCCAAGTTTCACATCCATCAGTTCGTAGCCAAAGGGCTTTGCCTCTGACATCCACAGGTCTTCTCTTAAGACCTTCATTTCTTCTAAATTCTGAATGGTCTCCGGAATTTCTTTTTCGCAGATTTCTTTTAAAGCCAGCAACTGTTTTTTATCATAAGCTGCTTTCATACGGACACCAAGGTCTGCCTTATCTGCCAGCACTGCTGCCAGCTTTTCATAATAGGCAAATAGAGCAGCATATTCCGGAGAATTCTCCTGGCAGATTTCCACCATCTTCTTTAATTTCTTATAGTAGGCACCAGTGTCAACGCCGTTCTTCACCACCTCCTGATCAAAAATCCCTGCCAGGGGATCCTGATACAGAAGATATTTGGATGGATTCTGCGCTTCCTGATTCGCCTTTCCATTTAAGAACAACGAGTCGAAAGCATCCAAAGCCATAAAATCTTTCAGATTTCCACCCACACACTCCTTAAACTCTTCTTCTAATACTTTTTCATTGTATTCCAAATGGAAGCCAAGATGTGCAAACAGTGCCACGCCTGGCCATACCGCATCTACCGGAGTTTCTGCGCCATTATCCATCCATGCGGTACAAAGCACCTCTTTCATCAGATATTTTTTGCAGGTCTGAAGGGCAGCCTTTGTGCAGGCAAATGTCTTGGAATAATTTGGTGCGATTCCATTCCAGATCCAGGACCCTCCTGCAAAGATCACATCATAGGATAACTGCTTGTGAATATTCAGCATCTTTTCATAGGATTTCTCATCATCATGATAATAATCCCAGTATACCAGACCAAGCCCCTTTTCCGGCTTTTCCCAGGAAGAGCAATCTGCATCAGCAGGTACTTCGTAATATCCGCCGTTTGTATTGGCTGTGATGTACATGTCGCTCCAGATCATAGGCTCCAGGCCAAGCTTCTTGCAGATGGCAAGCACACGTTTGCAATGCTCCCGTATAAGAACAGAACCTTTCTCATAACCGTTTTCTTTTAGGTATTTTCCAAGTCCCAGAAGAACAGCTTCATCCATGCCAAGATGTACCCGGCGTGTAGAAAACGCTTCCTTTACACTCTGAAGGAGCTCCTCAATAAATGTGTAGGTTTCTTCTTTTCCCACAATAAGAACATCCGTGGAATCCTTAATTTCATTTTTACCCGGCCACTTCAGAGCATTATGCAGATGCGCCAGTGTCTGAATGCAGGGAACCAGCTCGATTCCAAACATGGAAGCGTATGCATCCATCTCCTGGATTTCAGCTTTTGTATAGCGTCCGCGGTAGCTGCCGAAATAGGGTTCTCCCGGTACTTCGTAGGTATCTTCTGTATATAGCATCAGTACGTTCATTCCCATTTTGGCAAGTGTCCGAATGACAGATTTTACTTTTTCTACTGTAAACACAGCATTTCTGGAGCAGTCCAGCATAAATCCGTTCCGTTCAAAATATACCGTTTCCTGATTTTCATATGTATCTGTATCTAAATGATGCAGCACCTGGTTCAGTCCCCTATAATAATGGGCTGATTCTTTACAAGTAATCTGAACCTGGTTTCCCACCCGTTTTGCAGTGAGCTGTGGATTCTCGTTAAATTCAACCCTTACTTCCAGGTTCTCCGGAATCTGCTTCATCTCTTCCAGTAATGCCTCTGTTCCCGCCTTTAGTTTTTCACATCCCATAACTGAAGGTGCAAACGAAATCTTCATAGCTTTTTTTCTCCTTTTGCCGTTACGTTCTAGTAAATCTGCTTTAGTATATACCAGCATGTTTCTTTTTGTCTATGAACATAGCTTTTGGGGTATATCATATCCCTCAATTGAGCCACAAACACTTTTGGAAAATCAGCCATAACAATTAACTACTTTCTATGCTGTTGAACTACTGAGTTGCCATCATTATTATATATTTGTTCTTCAGAGCCTTTACCGTGAAGAAATATGTCGTTTTCTGTACCTTTCGTTATATAGGAAAATTCCTTCATTTCCTCGAATATTTCTTCCATAGATTCAATTGTCTGGACACGCATTTCTTCATTAGAAAAGACTTTCTTTATTGCATCTACTAATTTTTCCACAGATAGTGGAAAATTAAGATGTTCAATCTGTTTCTCAGCTTCCTCTGCAGGTACAAATTTATTTTTCTTAAATTCTTCCAGACACCTAATTAGTGCATTATTATGAATATAAAAAAAATATATTGAAGTTTTATTATTGCAGCCTTGTAACCAACTCTCCCTTCGAACATGTAGCAAAAAATCTATCGTACCAGATAAGGAATGTTAAAACTGTCCAGATTTTACGGCTGTTATCTGCCTTTTTATTTTTATGGTCTTTCAGAAGCTGAAGCAGTTCCTCTGTACGAAAAAATTCTTCTGCCGCTTTTGAGGTAAATAAATCCGTTACCATCTGATACCAGTCATCCTGCCGCAGCCACACACGGATTGGAATAGGAAAACCAAGTTTCTTCCGTTCATCGGTTTCCTGTGGAAGAAATTTTGAAACAGCTTTACGGAAAATATATTTGGTTGTACCTGCTGCAATCTTAGTTTCTTTCGGAAGCTTTGCTGCAAAGTCAAAAACTTCTTTATCCAGAAATGGTACCCTGACTTCCAGGGAATGTGCCATACTCATTTTATCTGCTTTCTGCAAAATATCGCCAGGAAGCCAGTAGTTCAAATCTACAGACTGCATTTTTTCCATGTCTTGAAGTCCGCCTCTGTTTTCTGCCTCAAGCTCTTCATAAAATGGTCTTAAATATTCCTGCGTGGAAGGTCCTGTTACTTTATTTTTCAAAATCTGCGCTTTCTCTTTTTCACGGTAGATATACGCATTTCCAATGAAACGTTCTTCCACTTTCATTCCCGCGCGGATAAGAAAATCCCGACCTTTCACATCTGGCAGCTTTGCGGCCAGTTTTCTAACAGCACGTCTAAGCCTGAATGGAATCCAGGCAACTTTCTTTAATGCTTCCGGTTCTCTATAAATATTGTATCCACCGAAAAGTTCATCTGCACCTTCCCCGGAAAGGACTACCTTAACATGACCGGCAGCCTCTTTGGAAAGAAAATAAAGTGCAACTGCGGAGGCATCCCCAAGGGGTTCATCCATATGATACATCACATCTGGAAGGGCATCCCAGAATTCCTGCTTGGATATGATTTTCACATGGTGTTTCAAACCTGCTTTTTCTGCCACTTTGGCAGCTTTGTTTACTTCACTATATCGGTCTCCCTCATCAAATCCCACTGTAAATGCCTGATCTGCACCGGAGGAAGAAGCCAGATAACCGGAATCCACTCCACCTGATAAAAATGCGCCGACTTCCACATCACTTAACATATGATGCTTCACTGAATCCTTTAAAATCTCGGAAAGCTGGCTCCGCAGCTGCGCCATATTCGTCTTATGGTTCCACTGACCTGGTGTAAGCTTTGGTTTGAAATAAGTCTTTATTTCATAGCTTCCGTTTTTATATAAAAGCATATGTCCAGGCATCAGTTTATAAATTCCCTTAAAGAAGGTCTCTTCCAGAGGAGAATATTGAAATGACAAATACTGCTCCAGGGCCTTCTGATTTACTTTCCTTTCATAGCCGGGAAATGCAAGGATACTCTTAATTTCAGAAGCAAATACAAAGTGCCCATCTATTTCGGCATAGTACACAGGCTTAATTCCAAAGAAATCCCTTGCAAGCATCAAAGTCTGCTCTTTTTCATTCCATACTGCAAACCCAAACATTCCCCTGAGTTTATCCAGTGCCTTCTCCCCATACTGCTGAACGGTATTTACCAGAACTTCCGTATCGGAATGGGTGCAAAAAGAAATGCCGAAAGTCTCAAGTTCTTCCCGCAGTTCTTTATAATCGTAAATTTCCCCATTAAAAACAATATGAAGGTTTCCATCCGCACTTTCCATAGGCTGCTGCCCATCTTCTAAATCAATAATACTAAGTCTTCGAAAGCCCAGCGTAATCTTCTCCCTGCAAAAAGATCCCTTACTGTCCGGGCCTCTATGCTCAATGGCTTTCATCATCCTTTCAATTACTGTCTCCTGATCCTGTCTGTAACCTGTAAATCCACAGATTCCGCACATTTCTTCCTCCGTATCCATTTGATGTAGTTTAGACACTGCAACAACTTTTGTTACAGTCCAAAATTTTTTCCAATATTTTATCATAAAAATATCTGTTTGTTGTAAAATAAAAATGTCTTTCTTATCAAATAATTATATTTCCAAATAGCTTTTATATCTCATATAACATTTTATAAAAAAAGAAACGTTTTCCATTTCTTTATTTGCTTTCGGAAAACGTTTCTTTTCATTTACTCTTCATAAAGATTTCCGTTCTCATCGGTCCAGGTTCCGTCACCATTATCTGTGTATCCTACACCTTCTGAATCACAGTAATAATAATCTCCGTTTGTAGTCTCTTTTACATTAACGGTGCCGCTGCTGCCCTTGAGTTCATGCTTTTCCAGCTGTGTTCCGAAATTATAGTCTTCGTCATTCCAGGTACGATATGAATTTCCATTGGCATCTGCCCAGTTTCCATCTCCCTGATAACTGTATCGGCTCCCATAAGCATCAGAATAGGTCCCATCTCCGTTATCGTAAAGAACTCTGGATTCTTCATCTCCTCCACCCGGTGCTACAATTGATGCTACACCGGAAGTAGTAGTGAATCCACTGGTATATGGTACGCCTGCTGGCAGATTTTCATAAGATGAAACAGACCCGTTGTTGTCAGAGGTAATTCCATCATCGGTCGTTTCACTTACCTGTCCGCTGTTTTCCATGGCAGGTTCATCATTTGTTTCCGCATCCGCTTTTTCCTCTTCGTCTACAGAATCCTCTGTATCTGTATTCTCTGTCACTCCTCCTTCGTCCTGTGTTTCAGCAGCTTTCTGCATAGTTACCATTTCAGAAAACGGTGCATAATCCGGTACATTATTTTTCTCTGGATCTGCATTTTTTTCAATACCAGACTTCTCCGTCTCTACTGAAACTGTATCTGTCCCGGCAGAGACATTAAATACCAGATTACCGCCTGCAAGCAGCAGCGTCACAAGAATTCCCGGAAGAATTCCTTTGCGGAGTTTCCGAATGTTCACCATATACAGAATCCGATCTTTAAACACCATTTCGCTGTCATTAAGACTTGCTGTCACATATGGAATCTGATTTTCCATGGCCACTGTCCTGAGAAGCAGCAGTCGATATAATTTATGTTCCTTTTTATTAACTCTGCGAACAACCGCTGTATCACACAGATTTTCAATATCCTTATCCGCTTCTTTCAGCATGATAAGAAGAAAGGGATTGAACCAGTATATCGATGCACAGATTCGAAGGAGCATCTTATACCAGAGATCCCGATGGCAATAATGTGTAAGTTCATGGTAAAAGATAAGTTTTCTTTCTTCTGCTGAATACCCGGTTGCTGGTAGATACAATTTTGTATGTAAAAGTCCTGCAAGAAGCGGTGTGGTAAGACCTGCGTTTTGCCTGAGTTCCGGTATTCTGCGTACGTGCTTCTTTTGACACGCTGCACGGTACATCTGAATACTCACCGTATCACTTACCTGTAGACTCATCCGTTCCAGATTCCTTATAGAAAAATAATATGCCAGCAATTCTCCTGTCAGTTTAAGTACCGCTACGCTCGGCCAGACAACAACAAAAATCACAGCCACAATTCCCAGCCATTTATCTGATTCGTACCTAACAGTTCTCTTTTGTTCCGGAATTTCTGTCAGATTTTTCATGTCATTGCTCGCAGATGATACGGTTTCTGTTATCTTCTGACTTTCCTCTGGTCTGACTGCATAATCCGTTATCTTCGGGTTTTGCGTATTCTGTTGACTGCTTCTAAGTACTTTGAAATCCACCAGTGCCAGATTCTCCGGAAGGCGCACCGGAATACAAAGGCTTATCGTAATCAACAGCCAGATAAAGTACTTCCATCTCGCTGATACACGTCCTTTAAACAGAGTCGCAAGCACTTTTACCAGTAAAATTACTACTGCTGCAATAATGTTCAGTTTCAGAATGTGCAGAATGAAAACCTCCATAATTTGCTATTCCTCCCTGTCCTCCAGGTTCTTAAGAAATTCACTGAGATCCTGGACTTCTTCCGAGCTGATTTTCTTTCCATGATAAAGTGAAGTTACAAACTTTTTTAGTGAATTCCCATAAAGCTTCTCAAGAACACTCTGGCTTTCATGTGCCTGATAATCTGACTGCGAAACCAGGGGTGTATACAGATTCATTTTTCCCTGTTTCGTCACTTCCACGAAATTTTTGTTCTCCAGTCTGGTCAGCAATGACAAAATTGTTGTTGATGCAAGCTTTTTCTTCATATTGATCACTTTCTCAATCTCCGGTCTGGTCATCGGCGGAGTATTATTCCAAAGAACGAGCATAATATCCAGTTCTGATTCCGGAAGTCTCTGGTAAGTTTTTTTCACTTTTTCATACCTCCCCTGTTACATATTTTCTACAAATGTAGGAATAACTCTATTTTACCACGGTTCACGGAAATGGCAAGGGCTTTTGCACAATTTGCAAATGCTCTTGCCATTCCTGCAGCTACTGACCACTATCAGTCTATTTCTGTATAGCTGCTGCCATTTTCATCACTCCATGTCCCGTCTCCGTTGTCCGTAAATCCTGTACCATTTTCGTCCTGGAAATAATAATCACCATTTGTAGTTTCCGTAACCGTCACAGTATTACCGTTTGCATCCTGAAGGTCATGCTGTTCCAACGTATGTCCCAGATGATGAGTGTCATCATTCAGAGCTGAGTAGGTATTTCCATTTTCGTCGGTATAAGTTTCATCCCCATTATCGGTATAGTTCATTCCATCATCTCCACGATATTCACAAGAATAATCTTTGTGAAGAATGTAATTAATCTCAATGGTATTTCCATCACTGTCAACTAATGTCAGTGGTGAGGTGGAAATAATATCTGAACCATCACTGTTATCTGCGGAAGCATTCACTTCTGTATCGGAAGAATCTGAATCTCCCTTGCCTCCCGGATTGGAAGTATCGGTATCCTCCTGATCAGAATTCTCTGTTGAATCTTCATCTGCCTGTCTGGTAAGGGAGGGATTTCCTGGATAGGAAATATATCTACGAATTTTCTGACATCACCGATATCATCTGCATCTTTTGCATATCCCACCGTCATATATAAACTGTTCCCCTCTGAATAAACTGTCTGATAGCAGGCTTCATACGTATCATTGCATTTTGCAATTGCTATATTGACATCATCAAGTGAATATTTGTAAATGTTTACATAATCACTTCCATTCGTGTAGCTGGCATAAGTACCTTCCGTATCTGCCTTTTCCCAGTCGGAATCTGCTGGCGGCTGTGTATAAAAGTCATTATTTTCTGCTGCCAGAACCGTTCCTGCTGAAAAAGTTCCCAATACCGCCGTAGTGATAAGTGTCATTAACTTTACTGTTCCTGTCTTCATAGTGCATTCTCCCTGTTTATTATTTTCTACTTTTGTAGAAGTTGTTTATATTCTACATCTGTAGAATATAAATGTCAACCATATTTTGAAGTAACTGGTTCTTGACACATAATATTCCTTGCATTATAATACATTTAACAATTAGGTTAAATGTTAAATGAAGGGATGTGATGAATTATTGGGTATACAGGATACATTAAAAGCACTAGCTGATCCAATACGACGTGAGATTTTGAACTTATTGAAAAATGGGCGGCTTTCAGCCGGAGAAATATGCGAACATTTTTCAGTGACGGGAGCATCCATATCAAGACATCTGGCAATATTGAAGGAAGCTGATTTGATCCGAAACCAAAGAGAAGGAAAGTTTATTTATTATGAATTAAACACTTCCGTATTGGAAGATGTCATGTTGTGGATAACAGATTTGAAAGGAGCATCGAACGATGAAGGAAATGATAAAAAAATATAGAGGTTCATTAATTAGCTCTATACTGGTAATTCTTGCAGGAGTCCTGGTGGGTTTTACGAGTACACACGGTAAATGGATAAATGTATTTTTTGTAGTAACGCACTGTATATTTGTAGCAATCATATTTTATGATAACAGAAGCCGACAACAGAGTCCAAAAGTTATAGGAATGACTATATGGATGATACCTGTTATTACATTGCTCTATAATGGCATTGCCAGATTGGTAAATACCGGAGCAGGCATGGAGAACCTGTTCATAGCATTCATGTATTATGGAACAGGCTTACTATTCATGGTTATAGGAAATTATCTGCCAAAGGTAAAGCAGAATAATACGATAGGAATCCGGGTTATATGGACATTGCAGGATGAGGAAAACTGGAATGCAACTCATAGATTCAGTGGGAAACTATGGATGGCATCAGGTATTCTGTGTATGCTCTGTGGTCTTTTTGAGGAAAGTATGGCTGCTCTTGTTTTGTATATCGTAAGCATTATGGCAGCTGCAATCATCAGCATTCTCTATTCTTATCTATTTTATAAGAAAAAGATAGCGACCGGAGAAAAATTAAAAATTCAGTATAACAAAAAAACAATTGGAGTATCCGGAATCATAACCATTTTAACCATTATATTCGGTATATGGACGTTGTTTTTGGGAAGTATTGAGATTCGTTTCGAGGATAAAGATTTTACCATTGAGGCACAAGGCTGGAGCGATTATACAGTGGACTATGCGCAGATTGACAGTATCTCATATGAAGAAAATTCATCTCAGAACCGGAATGATTATAGAACCAACGGTTTAGGAAATCTTAGATATGCTATGGGAAATTTTAGAAATGATGTTTATGGAGATTATATCAGGTATACCCATTCATCCTGTCATTCATATGTAGTCATGAGTATAGATGGAAAAATATTGGTCGTAAATGGTGAAAATGATTCAGCGACAAAGGAAATCTATCATACAATTAGCGAAAAGGTGTCAAATGAATTAAAATAGCATCAGAAATGCTGGGAAAATGTTCCCGACTCATCAATTGACTTGTGTTTGGATAGGTGCCGCGTTTAATAAACCAAGTTCTTTCGCTTCTTTTATGTAATCAACAGAATTGTATTTTTTAATTCTCTTGCCGCAGCCCCCATAGGATGCTGGCTGTCATACACCAGGCAGATCTGGCGCTCCGGAATTTCATCTTTTAATGGGATCTGTACGATCTCTTTTTTCAAAAGGGAAGGTGCAGCCATCGGCTGGGGCAAAAAGGCAAGCCCGAGCTCGCATTTTACCAGAGGCAGGATCTGATCCGCAGTGGCAGCTTCCGTATCCGGGGAAAGATCCAGGCCATGAGATAAAAATACGCTGTTGTAAAATTTATAGGTCATAGTTTCCCGCCCAAGAGAAATCATCGGATAGTTCTTTACCTCCCGAAGGGAAAGTTCCTGGCTTCCGGTGTGGAATGGTTGTAAAGCTTCAGCCGGATTCCCGGATAAGTCATGTGAAAACTTTTTAATTTATCCAGCAGGAAAATATTGAGGGCAGTTTCACTGGCACCGATGGCTACACTTCCATGGGATAATCCGGAGCTGTCTGCCA